>NZ_JBYSXE010000070.1:0-12929 GCF_058781925.1 Sphingobium sp. FW306-1B-F04DB
CCCCTGCCCCTCCCCCTAAGCGAGAGGGGAATTCGTTCAGTCCGCGCGCTTCACATATTCCTGGGCATAGACATCGACGATGATGCGCGTGCCCGAAGCGATGTGCGGCGGAACCATGATGCGAACGCCGTTGTCGAGGATGGCGGGCTTGTATGACGACGACGCCGTCTGCCCCTTCACCACCGCATCGGCCTCGACGATCGTCGCCTCGATCTGGTCGGGCAGCTGCACCGAGATCGGCTTTTCGTCATAAAGCTCCATCACGACGTCCATGCCGTCCTGCAGGAACGCTGCTGCGTCGCCGAGCAGGTCGCGCGGCAACGTAATCTGGTCGTAGGTGTCCTTGTCCATGAAGGTCAGCGTTTCGCCGTCCGCGAACAGGAACTGGAAATCCTTGGTGTCGAGGCGCACGCGCTCCACCGTCTCGGCCGAACGAAAGCGGACATTGTTCTTGCGGCCGTCGATGAGGTTCTTCATCTCGACCTGCATGAACGCGCCGCCCTTGCCGGGCTGGGTGTGCTGAATCTTCACGGCGCGCCAGATGCCGCCTTCATACTCGATGATGTTGCCGGGACGAATGTCCACGCCGCTGATCTTCATGGGTGCTCTCGTATGTCAAAGAAAATTGCCGGGGCGCTCTATAGCCAAGCCGCGCGCGAGGCAAGCGCGGCGCGTTCGTCGCGCAAAACCCGATGATCGGATGCCCGCTAACAAGCTCATAAACAAAGATCGGGCCGAAACGGATCAGGACGCATTTGTCAAAAGGCCGGCGCCATACTGAACTTGCCCCTTTCTGAATGAGGTGCCGTCTACATTTTACCCCCTGACCGATGGCTGGCGGTGGGGTGGCTGTGCGCGGCGTAGAGGAGGATGCCCATGAGCACGGACCGGTTCATCATCGAAGTCAGGCACAGCGCAGAAGCCGAGGTTGCCGCGATGATGGCAATGGATACCAGCCAAGCGACGACGCCACCTGACCTTGCCCTTGGCGTAGCGCTCGACCCGACCTTCCCGCCGGTGCAGATCCCGCACATCACGCTGCGTCATGCGATGGAGGCTCATCACGAGTTCGGTGTGAAAATCGATTTCGACATGGCGCCCGAGGCGTCCACCTATATTGTTCGCGCGGCGATGGAAGAGGCCGAGGCGGAGGCCATGGCCGAGCGCGACGATGTCGAGGGCGTCTTCGCCGATGTCGCGATCCAGCCGATGCCGATCTGCCCTGGAAGCCCTCCGCTCGGTGGCCATGCCGATGTCGAGAAGCTGCTCTGTGCCGCCAAGCTCCACGCGCTAGGCGCAGATGGCGCGGGGGTGTCGGTCGCGATCGTCGACACCGGGGTCAACATGGCCTTTCTCAACAGCCGGGGAAAGCACCCCGCCTTCGACGCCGCGCGCAGCTGGGCGCCGCGACCCGGCCTCACCCCCGGCAGCATGCCGACCGGCCACGGCACCATGTGCGCCTTCGACGTGTGCATCGCGGCGCCCAGATGCACGATTCTCGACATTGCGCTGCTGGCCTCGAACGCGCCGGGGGGGACGGTGATGGAGGGGCTGTTGTCCGACGCCGTGCGCGCTTACAGCCATCTGCTCATGCTCATGGAGTCGATGAAGCGGCCGGGCGAAAATGCGTCACTCGTCGTCAACAACAGCTGGGGCATGTTCCACCCCAGCTGGGACTACCCCGTCGGGCACCGATTCAACTATTCCGACAACCCCAACCACCCATTCAACCGCATCGTCGCCACGCTCGAGCGCGCGGGCGCGGACATATTGTTCGCCGCGGGCAATTGCGGCAGCAATTGCGCAGATGGCCGCTGCCAAGGCGTTACGAGCAACGCGATTTACGGCGCAAACAGCCATGCTTCCGTATTGTGCGTCGCGGGTGTCGACACCGCCAAGCAGCGCGTAGGCTATTCGACGCAGGGTCCGGGGCGGCTGATGCAGGACAAGCCCGATCTGTGCGGCTACACGCACTTTACCGGATCGGGCGTGTACGCAGCCGACGGCGGCACCTCGGCCGCGACCCCGGTGGTCGCGGGCCTCGTCGCCGCGATCCGGACCAAGCGTCCTTTCCAAACAGGCAACGCGAGCGTCAGCCCGACCGCAATCCGCGACCTGCTGCGCTCGACCGCGCAGGACCTGGGCGCGGCGGGCTATGACTTCGATCATGGCTTCGGCGTGGTCAATGGCTGCGCGATTGCCGATCGGCTGAAAAGGTTCGTGATGCCGATCGATATCTGCCAGCGCATACCCGGCCTGTGCGATCGCGTCGTCCCCGTCCCGATCGACTTCTGCCGGCGTTTTCCCAAGGTCTGCGAACTCATCAAGGTCCGCAAGTGGCCGCCCGAGATCATCGACCCCCTGCGCGACCCGATTCGCGGCAGGCCTGCACCCGGCCTGGGTGCGGAAGGCGAGATAGCCATGCTCGACCTCGTCGCGGATCCCGACCTGCTCCAAGCACTCGACATTGGCGAACTGGCTGCACTGTTCTACTATCTGGGACAGAACGCAGCGCCCGTCGGCACCGATTCCGCCACGAAGACGATCCCGGCCGGTTCTGGGGACTGCAACTGCAGCAAGGGCTGAACGGATAGTCGGCCCGCGTCTCGAAGGTCCGCGGCGATGGCCAAGTTGATGATCCAGTTCCGTTACCTCAGCGGCAAGCCCAGTATTGCCGCCGCGGCGCAGGCACTGAGTATCCCGGCGGCATCGCTCGACGCCAATTTCGGCGTGATCGAAACCGACCCGGCCGAAAATCTCTTTACCGTGCTTGCCGAACCGGACGCCGCGCAACGCGCGGACGCGCTGCTGCGGGCGAAGCCGGATCATCATCCC
Organism: Sphingobium sp. FW306-1B-F04DB; assembly: GCF_058781925.1. NCBI lineage: Bacteria > Pseudomonadati > Pseudomonadota > Alphaproteobacteria > Sphingomonadales > Sphingobiaceae > Sphingobium > Sphingobium sp. FW306-1B-F04DB. Next base: position 2,836 of record NZ_JBYSXE010000070.1, read on the forward strand.
GCCGAAGGCGCCTTTGGTGACAGCCGCATCGCTCCGACCGATCCGTCGGAACCCGATCCCGAGGGTGGCTGATCCGAAATGCGGCGTCGAATCCGTCCAAGACGTTGATGTTCAACCCCTGTAACTCTGCTGGCCGGGATTTGTAGCGTGAGTGGGGCAAGGCATGGCGAGCCGGACAATGACGGTGGAACACGAGGAGAAGCAGGCAAACGGCGTCGCGCCGGCGGCGGGCTGTTTCGGCTTTGCGCGAGGGCGCGACGACGGTGGCCACATCGCCCGCACCCATGTGGAGGAAGAGCCCTGCGACCGGGAGCGCTATACCGCGCGCTTCGGTGTGGTTGACTATGGCGACGGACAGCCGGTACCTCCGCAGCGCTGAGCCTCAGCCCGTCTCCGCGATCAGCGCCTGCGACTGACGCCCCGAGATTTCGAAAAAGCGATCCTCGATCGCCTTGAGTTCGCCCGCAAGTTGCTGAAAAAGTGGACGGTCCAGCTTCTTCCCATCCACCGCCACGGCCGTTCGCTCGGCCCATATGGCAAGCTCATCACCCAGATCGAATATCTCCCCCTCGATGGCAAGCACCCGCTGCGTGCGCTTGATTACATCGGTATCGGATTTTGCCAGCCGCAACGCCCCTTCAATCTCGATTCGCTCGCGCGCCGAATTGGCTCGCCCAGTCTTGGTCAACGCGCGCAGCGCGGTTGCCGAGTCGCGAAGCTGGCTGGCAAGCCGGTGCGCATCGCGATCGGCCCCCATCATGTCGTCAACGGCGGCACGCATCAGATTGCCCATCACCACATAGAGCTGCATCTGAATGCTGATCGTCTGATAGGCTGCCTCGTCGGATTTCAGGCTCGCCCGATGGTTGCGCAGGGCCATCAACTTCGAATCGACGATGAGGAAGCTACCTTGCAGCAGCTTAGGCACGGCGGCCATGATGGCGTCGCGCTTCCCTGCCGCCATTGCGACGAACATTTCGTCCAACGCCGAGAGAAGATCGCGGAACTGCCCGTTCTGGGCCTCAATATCAGCAAGCATCTGCTGCGTGGGCACTCCGGCATCGACCAGGAGCGATGGCGTTGACATCGTCCTGATCTCAGCAAGCAATTGATTGGAGCGCACAAGCTCGGATCGCGCACGCACAAGCCGCGCGCGCAGTTCGGGCACGAGCGCCTTGGCCTGGCGTTGATCAAGCAGCGCGGGCAGCTTGGGCCTGATCTCATTCAGCGCGACTTGAAGCGCCGTCGAGCTTACCGCGATCGCGTCATCCACCTTCGCCAGCCACAGGCCGGCCTCGGTCATCTCATCCGACGCGCTCACCGACGCCCGCGTTGCCGGATGCGCCGGAGCCGCAATCGAAGCAACCGCCAGTAGCGCGGTTGCGATCATCGCAATGTTCCGTTTCAAGCCTTCCCCCTTCGCGGCGTGCCGATCCTCCCCGAAGGCAGCCGTGAGCGGAGACTAGAGCCTGATCGGTTGAGGAGGAAGCGCTTTGCGCTTCCGCCGAAAGCGTCGGGTCTGCTTAAACTGTTGAGGACTGGAGTATGCGCTACGCCACCCTCACTCCAGAACGGAAGCGAACTTCCTGACGGCCGCCGCCGGGCCATCGGGATCGTTCCATACCGCCCCGCTGATCGCGAGGAAATCGGCGCCAGCGTCGACAAGCGGCTTCGCGTTTTCAGGGGTGATCCCGCCGATGGCCACGCAAGGCAGTTCGAAGACGGTCGTCCACCAGCTCAGGATCGAGGGATCGGGATGGTGATGCGTTTCCTTGGTCTCGGTCGGATAGAAGGCGCCGAAGGCGACATAGTCGGCGCCCGCCTCGCCCGCTTCCATCGCGAGATGCCGACTGTCATGGCAGGTCACGCCGATCTGGACCGCCGGGCCGAGAACCTGACGCGCCTCGCGCGCATCGCCGTCCTCCTGCCCGAGATGCACGCCGTCCGCGCCGAGGCGCTTGGCGAGCGCAATGCTGTCGTTGATGATGAAGGCGACGTCGTGATCCGCGCAGATCTTCTGCAACGGCTCGGCAAGCCGCGCTATGGAGTGATCGTCGAGACCCTTCAGCCGGAGCTGGAACGCGGCGACGGGCCCTGCCGCCAGCGCACCCGCCAGTACATCGGCGAAATCGTCAGTCAGCTTCGGCGGCGATATGAGATAAAGCTGACATTTGGGGCGCGACGCATCGCGCTCGAAGCGGTCGGCGAAATGCGGGTCGAGTTCGAGATCAAGGTCGTCGTCATCCATCATTCCGCCGCCCTACTCCAGAATGTCATCCCCGCGAAAGAGTGCTGGGTTGAACATGCCCAGCATGTTCAAGGATCGTCCGGGGGACGATCCGACCCAGCACTGATCCAGTTTTTTCTTCAACATCGACCGGATTCCCGCTTTCGCGGGAATGACACAAACGGGGTTGGGCTTTTTCCTCGCCCTTGTGGCCCGTTCAGGCCTTGACGGTCGAAGCCTGGTGAATCTGCTCGATTGCGCTGGCCAGCGCGCCGTCAAATTCCCCGTCACTCATGTCGTGACGAAGATCCGAAAGCAGCGCGCGCGAGAAGCTCGCGATCATGCCCTGGTTCCTGGCGAGCTCGCTGCAAGCCTCGTCACGCGAAAAGCCGCCCGACAGCGCGACGACGCGCAGCACGCGCGGATGATCGACGAGCGGCTTGAACAGGTCGGGCTTGGTGGGGATCGAAAGCTTCAGCATGACCTTGTCGCTGCCCGGCAACGCGTCGAGCGCCTTGGTGATCTCTTCGAGCAGGATCTGGTCGGCTTCCGCACGCTCCGGGCTCTTGATGTTAACCTCGGGCTCGATGATCGGGACGAGGCCGGCGGCCAGCACCTGGCGCGCCACCTCGAACTGCTGCCGAACGACGGCGGCGATGCCCTCGCGATTGGCGAGATTGATCACCGAGCGCTCCTTGGTGCCGAACACGCCAAGGTCCTTGGCGCGCGCGAGCAGCGCATCGAGATCGGGCATCGGCTTCATCAGCTGGACGCCATTTTCTTCGGCTTCGAGACCCTTGTCGATCTTGATGAACGGAACGACGCCGCGTTCGGCCAGAAGCTGCGGCACCGGCTTGCCATCGGCCTCACCGTCCATCGTGCGTTCGAAAAGGATTGCGCCGATCACCTTTTCGCCCGTGAAGGCCGGCGAAGTGATGATGCGGGTGCGCATCCGATGGATGAGACCGAACATCTCCTCATCGTTCGACCAGGCGCCTTCGTCGATGCCATAGCCTTTGAGCGCCTTGGGCGTCGAACCGCCGCTCTGGTCGAGCGCGGCGATAAAGCCCGCACCCTTGCCCATCTGTTCCGCCATCTTGCCGTCCGCCATTTTTCCTCCGATCGGATGCCCCTGTTCCCGTGCGTGCTGTTAGGCTAGGCCTCCGGCACGGGCAACTATGGCAGCGTTGGACAGAAGCGCGCCAACGCCAGATTTCCCTGAACAGAGCCTATGCTGCGTCAGGCCGGGCGCTCAGGCGGCCAGGGCGGCCCCTTCAACTCCAGATGATTACCCTCAGGGTCGGTCAGATAGATGCTTGGCCCTTGGCCATCCGCGCCATAGCGCGAGACAACCTCGATATCGGCAATGCCGTGATGCGCGAGATGCTCGCGGATCGCAGGCTCGTCCCAAGGTTGAACGCGAAAGCAGACATGGTCGACGTTGTGGCCATGGCGCGCCGGCGGCGGCCCGCCCAGCTTGCCCAGCTTGCCGTCAGCCGGGATGAGATCGATCAGCGAATTGCCCACGCGGAGCTGATAGAGGTCGACCTGCTCCTGATACTTCTCGAACCGCGCGCCGAGCACGTCGGTGTAGAAGCGCGCCATCGTTTCCAGATCATGGACCCGGAACACGATGTGATCGATGTCCCGGATCGTGATCATTTCAAGCCTCCAGCGCCTTAACCCCGGGCAATTCCTTGCCCTCCATCCATTCCAGGAATGCACCACCCGCGGTCGAAACGAAAGTGAAGTCTGCCGCGACGCCCGCATGATTGAGCGCGGCAACGGTATCGCCGCCGCCCGCAACCGAGACGAGCGAGCCTTCCTTGGTGAGCGCGGCGGCGGTCTTCGCGAGCGCGACAGTCGCGGCGTCGAAGGGCGCGATCTCGAACGCACCCAGCGGGCCGTTCCACACCAGCGTCTTGCACGTCTTGAGCACATCGCCCAGCGCCTCGGTCGCCGCGGGACCGATATCCAGAATCATCTCGTCGGCTGCGACCTCGTGGACGTTGACCGTCCGCGTCGGCGGATTGGCCGCGAATTCCTTTGCGACGACGACGTCATAGGGGAGATGGACGGTGCAACCGGCCTTGTCCGCCGCGTCAAGGATCGCCTCGGCGGTGCTCGCCAGATCGTGCTCGCACAGCGACTTGCCGACATCGACGCCCCGCGCGGCAAGGAAGGTGTTGGCCATGCCGCCGCCGATTATGAGATGGTCGACCTTGGCGACCATCTGCTTCAGAACGTCGAGCTTGGTCGAGACCTTGGCGCCTCCGACGACCGCTGCGACTGGATGCTCGGGATTGCCCAGCGCCTTGTCGAGCGCGTCGAGTTCGGCCTCCATCGCGCGGCCGGCGAAGGCGGGCAGTACGTGCGCAAGGCCTTCGGTCGAGGCATGCGCGCGGTGCGCTGCCGAAAAGGCGTCGTTGACGTAGAGATCGCCAAGCGCGGCGAAGCGTTCGACAACCGCCGGATCGTTCTTTTCCTCGCCGCCGAAGAAGCGGGTGTTCTCGAGCACCGCGATATCGCCGGGCTTCAGCGCCGCGACCGCTTCCTTGCCCCCTTCCCAGTCGACATAGCGCACCGGGCGTCCGAGCACTGTCTCATAGGCGGGAACGATCTGCGCCAGCGAAAATTCCGCGGTCGGCGCCTTGGGGCGGCCGAAATGCGCGAGCACCAGCACGATCGCGCCTTTGTCCGCGAGTTCGGTGACCGTGGCGAGTGTCGCACGCAGGCGCGTGTCGTCGGTCACCTTGCCATCGGCCATGGGCACATTGAGATCCTCGCGGACGAGCACGCGCTTGCCGGCGATGTCACCCATGTCGTCGAGCGTCTTGAATTTCCTCACGCCTCTACCCTCTTTTTTGTCATTCCCGCGAAAGCGGGAATCCAGGAACACGATATCGAACGTGTTCGTCAGCACCCGTGTTCATGGATCCCCGCTTTCGCGGGGATGACACGACAGAGCGTCAGATCAGCTTGGCGATCGCGCCGGCGGTATCGACCATGCGGTTCGAGAAGCCCCATTCGTTGTCGTACCATGACACGACGCGGACGAGCTTGCCCTCGAGCACCGCGGTCTCGAGGCTGTCGACCGTCGACGACGCGGGGTTGTGGTTGAGGTCGATCGACACGAGGGGCTCGTCGGTATAGGCGAGCACGCCCCTGAGCGCGCCTTCCGACGCGGCCTTGAGGATCGCGTTGACCTCGTCCTTGGTGGTGTCGCGCTTGGGCGTGAAGGTCAGGTCGACAAGCGAGACATTGGGGGTCGGCACGCGGATCGCCGAACCGTCGAGCTTGCCCTTCAGCTCGGGCAGCACCTCGCCCACCGCGCGCGCGGCGCCCGTGGTCGTCGGGATGATCGACATCGCCGCGGCGCGGGCACGGCGCGGATCGCTATGGATCTGGTCGAGGATCTTCTGGTCGTTGGTGTAGGCGTGGACCGTGGTCATTAGGCCGCGCTCGATGCCGATCGTGTCGTTCATCACCTTGGCGACGGGCGCGAGGCAGTTGGTGGTGCACGAAGCGTTCGACACGATCACGTGGTCGGCGGTCAGCTTGTCATGGTTGACGCCATAGACGACGGTCAGGTCGACGCCCTTGGCGGGAGCCGAGATCAGCACGCGCTTCGCGCCCGCATCGAGATGCTTCTGCGCGCTCTCGCGGTCGGTGAAGAAGCCGGTGCATTCGAGCGCGATGTCGACGCCCAGATCCTTGTGCGGCAGCTTGGCGGGATCGCGCTCGGCGGTGACGCGGATGCGCTTGCCATCGACGAGGATGTCGTTGCCGTCGACCTCGACGGTGCCGGGATAGGGACCATGGACCGAGTCGCGCTTGAACAGCATCGCGTTGGCCTTGGCGTCCGCGAGGTCATTGATCGCGACCAGTTCGAGACCGCTGTCACCGCGCTCGAGGATCGCGCGCGCTACCAGGCGGCCGATGCGCCCGAAACCGTTGATCGCGACTTTGACTGCCATATTCCTGTCTCCTTCAGATGGAGTTGAGCGCCGCAAGCACCTGCGGCACGATCTTCGCGGGGGTAAGCCCGAAATGCTCGTAGAGGTTTCCGGCGGGTGCCGACGCGCCGAAGCCGTCGATGCCGAAGCACAGGCCGCCATTGCCCGTATGACGCTCCCAGCCAAAGGTGGTGCCCGCCTCGATCGAGACACGCAGTGCATCTTCCGGAATCACCGACGCGCGGTAGCCTGCATCCTGTTCGGCAAAGCGCTCCCAGCTGGGCATCGAGACGATATCGGCGCCGACACCCTTGGCTTCGAGCAGGTCGGCGACGCCGACCGCGATCTCGACTTCCGAACCGGTAGCAATCAGCACGACCTTGCGATCGGCCTTGGCGGCGCGCAGGCGATAGGCGCCCTTTGCCGACAGATTTTCCGAGGCATCGGTGCGCAACTGCGGCAGGTTCTGTCGGGTGAGCGCGAGCAGCGACGGCCCGTCCTTGCGCTCGAGCGCGAGTTCCCAGCACTCGGCGGTCTCGATGACGTCGGCGGGTCGCAGCACGTCGAGATTGGGCATCGCGCGGAGCGACATGATGTGCTCGATCGGCTGGTGCGTCGGGCCATCCTCGCCAAGACCGATCGAGTCGTGCGTCATCACATAGATGGCGCGCGTCTGCTGGAGCGCGGAGAGACGGATCGCGGGACGGCAATAGTCGGAGAAGACGAGGAATGTGCCGCCATAAGGGATGACGCCGCCGTGCAGCGCCATGCCGTTCATCGCGGCGGCCATGCCGAATTCGCGAATGCCGTAATAGACGTAGCGGCCCGCATAGTCGTTTTTGGTGAACGGCCCCGTCGCCTTGGTCTTGGTGTTGTTCGAGCCCGTGAGGTCGGCCGAACCGCCGATCGTTTCGGGCAATTGCTCGTTGATCGGGCCCAGCACCATTTCCGACGCCTTGCGCGTCGCGACCTTTTGCGGGTTGGCGATCAGGTCGGCCTTGTACGCGGCGAGCGAGAAATCGCCCGGCAGTTCGCCGTTCATGCGGCGGACCAACTCGGCGCCCAGATCGCTCGTCGTCACGCGCTGGTTCCAGGCGGCATGTGCCTCGGCACCTCGGCTTCCGGCCTTTTCCCACTCCGCGCGGATGTCTGCGGGCACCTCGAAGGGTGCGTGGTTCCAGCCGAGTGTCGTGCGGGCCGCGGCGACCTCGTCGGCGCCGAGTGGGCTGCCATGCGTCGCGGAAGTGCCCTGCTTGTTGGGCGCGCCCTTGCCGATGATCGTGCGGCACTGGACCAGCGAGGGCCGCGGATCGACGATCGCCTCGTCAAAGGCGCGCACGATGTCGGCGGGGTCATGGCCGTCGCACGAAACGACGTGCCAGTTGGACGCGCGATAGCGTGCGGGGATGTCTTCGCTGGTCGATAGGTCGGTCGAGCCGTCGATGGTGATCTTGTTGTCATCCCACAGCACGATCAGTCGGCCCAGACCAAGATGTCCGGCCAGGCCCACCGCCTCGTGGTTGACGCCTTCCATCAGACAGCCGTCGCCCGCGACCACCCAGGTCTTGTGATCAACCAGGTCGTCGCCGAACACGGCGTTGAGGTGCCGTTCCGCGATCGCCATGCCGACGGCGGTGGCGAAGCCCTGTCCCAGCGGTCCCGTCGTCGTCTCTACGCCTGCCAGCTCGAAATTCTCGGGGTGGCCGGCGCAGGGGCTGCCGAGCTGGCGGAAGTTGCGGATGTCTTCCATCGTCGGGCGCGCATAGCCGGTGAGGTTCAACGCGGCGTAGATCAGCATCGAGCCGTGGCCCGCGGACAGCACGAAGCGATCGCGGTCGTGCCATTTCGGCGCGGCGGCATCGAACTTCAGATAGCGTGTGAAGAGCACGGTCGCGACATCGGCCATGCCCATCGGCATGCCGGGGTGCCCCGAATTCGCCGCCTGCACGGCATCCATCGACAGCGCGCGGATGGCGTTGGCGAGATCATTGGGCGAAACGGTCATGTAGGTCCCCGAAAGAGCGGCACGGTAGGGCGGTGCTCGGCGAGTCGCCGTCGCGCGCGTTCCTTTGTCGTCTGGGGGACAAACCGTCAACCTTGGCGGACCGTAACACTTGCTTCACACTTGCCCCCGACGCCAGCCATGCTATTTCACACTAAATGTCAGAAGACCGGCTTATCCTCGCCATCGGGCGGCTGGAACGGGCACTCTCCCGCGTCGAAGCCGTCGCCGGAAAACCGGCCCCCACGCGCGATGACGGTGAGACCAGGGCAGCACTCAGGGAATTGTCGGAACGCCATGACCGGCTGAAGACCCAGGTCGAATCCGCGATCGGCGCGCTCGACCGACTGATCGCAAAGGGCTGACGCGCATGGCAGCGGTCTCGATCAGAATCGGCGGACGCGACTATCAGGTGAATTGCCGCGATGGCGGCGAAGACCATCTGCGCGAAATCGCCCTATTGCTCGACGCCAAGGCGCGCGATGCGCAGCGCGCGGTGGGCGGAATCAACGAGGCGCGCCACCTGCTGCTCGCCGCGTTGCTGCTGGCAGACGAGGTCCATGAGGCGCGCCGCAATGGCGGCTCGCTTACCATCCCGACGCCCGCCCCCGAGCCGGTCACGCCCCAGCCCGACCTGGCGCCGATCCTTGAAAAACTGGCGGAGCGTGTGGAAAGTCTTGCCGAAAGGCTTGAGGCGGGCGGGCCAAGCGCCTAGATTGGCCGATGACGGGTACTGCCCGGTACGAGCTCTTGTGAACATCCCTGAGGCTTTCTTCATCCTAGGGGGCTGTCCCTGGTTGGGCTCTGGCTCGGCACATATGGTCCCCACCTGACGTATCGGCGTCAGAGGATATTCCGGCAAACGGCCATGGCGGTCCCGTCACCGCCGCCTGATTTGAAAAGGTGGCAATGCCCAAGGCGCAGCTGCGAGAGGAACTGAAAAAACGCCGCGATGATTTTGCGGCGCAGGCGGGCGCCGGACGTTTCGACACGCCGCCTGAACCGCTTCTCGATCTCATCGCGCGCAGCCATTGCGTATCCGCCTATGTCGCGATCGGCGCGGAGGCTGACCCCATTCCGCTGCTGCTGCACGCGCGCGAGCTGGGCTGCATGACCGCCCTGCCCCATATCACGCGACGTGATGCGCCGATGCGCTTCCTGCTCTGGCGCCCCGGCGATCCACTGCATCCGGGACCGATGGGGTTGATGCAGCCCGAGGCCGTCGCGCCGGGCGCTGCCCCGGACCTGATCGTCACGCCGCTGCTCGGCTTCGACCGTCGCTGCCACCGGCTCGGCTATGGCGCGGGCTTTTACGATCGCGTCTTTGTCGATCTGCCGACGGCGCACCGCGTGGGACTTGCGTGGTCGGTGCAGGAAGTCGATGCGGTGCCCTCCGATTCGTGGGATGTGCCGCTCCACGCGATCTGGACCGAACGCGAATGGATTTCGAACGAGGACCTGACCTGATGAACCCGAGCTGGCGCAAGCCCACCGGCATATTCCTGATCCTGCTGCTGATCACCGTCTGGGCCGTGCTCGTCGCAAGCCTGTCGCCATGGATCGGCACGCTGCACACGCTGGTGCAGGCGGTGATCTACCTGTTCGCGGGGATCGTGTGGATCTTCCCGATGAAGCCGCTGCTGATGTGGATGGAAACCGGGAAGTGGCGCGAGTGACGGGGCTCGAACCCGCGACCTCCGGCGTGACAGGCCGGCGCTCTAACCAACTGAGCTACACCCGCGCAGGGTGTTGATCGACTCGCTGCATATTCGCGGCGGCGATCAGGTTTCAGATGCGATCTGAAGTTCTCCGCTGAAACCACCTCTGGTGAGGAAGTGGCGCGAGTGACGGGGCTCGAACCCGCGACCTCCGGCGTGACAGGCCGGCGCTCTAACCAACTGAGCTACAC
>NZ_JBYSXE010000070.1:13028-16132 GCF_058781925.1 Sphingobium sp. FW306-1B-F04DB
CCCGCGTGCTGCGGTGAGGGGGGCCAACTAGGCGACCCCCGAATGCCTGTCAAGCGGTGGCAGAGGATGATTTGCCATCTTCGTCGAATTCCTCGTCATCGGGGTGCGTGAGCGTCCCTTCCTCGAACAGGAAACCCGCGATATCCGGGCTTCCCGCCGCCCCCATGACGGTGCGGATGATGATGAGGAGCGGCACCGCGAGCAGCGCGCCGGGCGTGCCCCAGACCCATCCCCAGAAGCTCAGCGAAATCAGAATCAGGAGCGGGTTTATCGTGAGCTTGCGCCCCACCACGAGCGGGGTCACCAGATTCGCCTCGAGCGTGTGGAAAAATATCTGGATCGCCGCGGGCAACAGTGCCCACCAGATGTCGGGGAAGGTCATCAGCCCGCCCATCGCAAGCAGCAGCGCCGCGAGGATCGGCCCCAGATAGGGGATGTAGTTGAGGATCGCGACGATGCCGCCCCACATCAGCGGCGAAGGCATGCCGATCACATAGAGCGCGGCCGCCACCGCAAGCCCGAGGCAAAGGTTGATGAGCGTGATCGTCCCCAGATAGGCCGACGTCGCATCGACCACATTCTGGATGACGCGGGCGGTCGCCATGGCGCCGTCAAAGCTGCCGCGGCTGGTGATCGTGCGCTCCCTGAGCCGCGTCCAGCCTGCAAGGAAGAAGAAGATCAGCAGCAGCGCGAAGAACATCTGGATCAATGCATAAGGCGCGGAGGTCGCGACGAGATCGAGCAGCGAACTCGGCGCCGATACCGCTTCGGCGCGCGCGGCCGCCACGGGGCCGGTGGCAAGCATCGAGATGCTCTGATCGATGAAGCGTTGCAGGTTCGAGTAGAAGTCGATGACGGGCGCCAGGTTGGCCTGGATCAGCCCGATGCGTTCGGGCAGCACGCGAAACCATTCGGCGGCGGGGACGACGATCGAGACCAGCACGATGTTCATTGCGACCAGGAACAGCATCACGCACAGGAACGCCGCCAGCGCCGCGGGCACGCCACGGCGCTGGAGCCATTCGAGCCCCGGCACCATCGCGATCGCGACGACGACCGCGGCGGTGACGGGCAGGAAGAACTCGGCGCCCGCGCGCAGAGCAAAGGGCAGCCCTAGTAGCAGACCCACCCCCGCGATCAGCGTCAGCGCCGCGAGCAGCCGGTCCCGGTGCCAGTCGACGCGGTGGTGATGCTCGCGATGCGGCGGCGCCTCGGTCGCGAGCGAAAGACGATCGGACGTTGCCGGGGACTGTGCCCGGCTTAGCTGCTGATCGTCGCGCCGCGTTGCCATGCCCCTGACTACCGGGGCTTTGCATCGCTGTCACGCGGTCTGAGCCGCGATGACGCGCGATCATGGCCGGTGACGCTCAGGCCTTGAGATCGCGCGCGATCGCCTTCTGCGTTCCGCTGCCATAGGGCGGCTTGAACCCCGCGAGTTTCGCGACATCGATCCTTGGCTGGCGATAGACGCTCTTGGCATGGCTGAAGGTCTTGAAGCCGTCATGGCCATGATAGCTGCCCATGCCCGAAGGACCGATCCCGCCAAAGGGAAGGTCTTCCATAGAGACGTGGAAGATCACGTCGTTGACGGTCACGCCACCCGAGATGGTGCGCTCGAGCACCTTGCGCTCCTCGCCGCCGTCCTTGCCGAAATAATAGAGGCCGAGCGGGCGGTCGTGCCGGTTCACATAATCGATCGCATCCTCGACCGCCTTGTAGCGCATCACCGGGAGCACGGGACCGAAGATCTCCTCCTGCATCACCTTCATGTCGTCATTGACGTTGGTGAGGATGTGGAGCGGCATCTTGCGGCCGTTATAGGCGCTGAAATCCTCGCCCGCGGGGTTGACCTCGATCACCTCGGCCCCCTTGGCGCGCGCGTCCTCGACATAGGATTTCAGCCGGTCGAGATGGCGGTCGTTGACCACCGAGGTGTAGTCGGGATTGGCGATGAGCGACGGATAGAGTGCGGACGCGGCCCTTGTGAGCCCCTCGACCACGGCCCCCTCGCCTTCCTCGGGCACGAGCAAATAGTCGGGCGCAAGGCAGATCTGGCCCGCATTGAGCATCTTGCCCATCGCGATCCGCTCGGTCGCTTGTCCCATATCGGCGCTGCGGCCGATGATCGTGGGCGACTTGCCGCCGAGCTCAAGCGTCACGGGCGTCAGGCTGTCAGCCGCGGCGTGGAGGATATGCCTGCCGATCGGCGTGGCGCCGGTGAAGAGCAGATGATCGAAGGGCAGCTCCGAAAAGGCCTTGCCGATATCGGGCCCGCCGCTGAAGCACGCAAGCTCGGTGCGGTCGAAATAGCGCGGGGCCACCTGTTCGAAGAGCGCTGACACCCCGGGGGTATATTCGGAGGACTTGATCATCACGCGGTTGCCCGCCGCGAAGGCACCCGCGATCGGGCCCATGGCCAGCTGAACGGGGAAGTTCCACGGCGCGATCACGCCGACCACGCCCTTGGGCTGATATTCGACCATCGCTTTGGCGCCGAGCAGGCCCAGCGGAAAATCGAGCTTGCGACGCTCGGGCCGCGCCCACTGGTCGACATGCTTGATCGCATGCTTGAGCGTCCGCACCGAGGCGACGATGTCGGTCATCATCGACTGCTCGCGGCTGCGATGCCCGAAATCCTCGGAGAGCGCGGCGCAGAAGGCGTCGGCATTGTCGAGGAGCATCGCGACGGCGCGCTTGATCCGGTCCTTGCGGATCGCGGTCGAAACCGGGAGCTCCGCGGTGAACGCGGCCCGCTGCGCCTCAAGCACCGACCGCATATCCTGAACGCCCGCGTCCGCCATCGCCGTCTCCCAAAATTATCGTTTCATATTGCTACTTATTCCGCGTCGTCAGCCATTTGTCGACTCAAAGCGAAACCCCCGCCGCCTGCAATAGCCAGAGCGGCCATGCCGCGACCGCCATCAGCGCGCCCAGCGGCACCCGCGTCGTGGCGGAAATCGCCTGTCCGCGCCCGCGTTGCGCAATCACCGCGACGAGCCCGATGAAACTCGCGAGCAACAGCACGAAGGGGAGCATCTGCCAGCCCAGCCAGGCGCCGATCGCGCCGAGCAGCTTGGGATCGCCCCACCCCAATCCTTCCCTCC
>NZ_JBYSXE010000071.1:0-15996 GCF_058781925.1 Sphingobium sp. FW306-1B-F04DB
CCCCCGCCCCTCCCTTGAAAGGGAGGGGTGAAAACCACTAGCCCAGCTTCTCCATAACCTCGTCGGAGACCTCGTAATTGCCCCAGACAGTCTGGACGTCGTCATCATCCTCGAGCGTGTCGATCAGCTTGAGGAGGCTCGCGGCGTCGTCTTCGGCGACCTCGACCGTGGTCTGCGGGCGCCAGGCGAGCTTTGCGCCCTCCGCCGGCCCGAGCACCGTCTCGAGCGCCTTGGCGACCTCGTGGAGCGAATCGAGCGCGGTCCAGATCTCATGGCCCTCGTCGAAGGTCACGTCGTCGGCGCCCGCCTCGAGCGCGGCTTCAAAGACCTTGTCGTGATCGCCGACGCTTTCGGGATATTCGATCAGCCCGACGCGGTCGAAGCCGTGGCTGACCGCGCCCGACGCGCCGAGATTGCCGCCATTCTTGGAGAAGGCGGTGCGGACGTTGGTCGCGGTGCGGTTGCGGTTGTCCGACAGCGCCTCGACGATCAGCGCGACGCCGCCGGGGCCGAAGCCCTCGTAGCGGATTTCCTCGTAATTCTCGACGTCGCTGCCGCTGGCCTTGTCGATCGCGCGCTGGATATTGTCCTTGGGCATCGACTGCGCCTTGGCGGCGTTGACCGCGAGGCGCAGGCGCGGGTTCATGTCGGGATCGGGAAGCCCCGACTTGGCGGCCACGGTGATTTCGCGGCTCAGTTTCGAAAACATCGCCGAGCGCTTCTTATCCTGCGCGCCCTTGCGGTGCATGATGTTCTTGAACTTGCTATGGCCTGCCATAAGCCCTTCGATTCCTGTTGAATTTCGACAAATTTAGATGCGTACAGCGGTGCCCGAGACGGTCACCATCAGCATCGAGCCTTCCTTGCCGATGACCTCGTAATCGATGTCGATCCCGATCACCGCATTGGCGCCCCTGGCGCTCGCCTCGGCCTCGAGCTCGGCGAACGCCTCGGTGCGCGCATCGCGCAGCGTGCTCTCATAGGCACCCGCGCGGCCGCCGACAATGTCGCGGATGCCCGCGAAGAGATCCTTGAAGATGTTCGCGCCGACGATCACCTCACCGGTCACGATGCCGAGATAGTCGTGGACGGGCTTGCCCTCCACCGCGGCGGTCGTCGTCAGGATCATCGCGGGCTTCCTCCGTTTATTCGAGGCCGAGCGCGGCCTTGTAGGTCTCGAGCAGCGCTTCGGCTTCGGCGCGGTGGTGCGCCTCCATCTTGCGCAGGCGGACGATGGTGCGCATCGTCTTCACGTCATAGCCGTTGGACTTCGCCTCGTTGTAGACATCCTTGATGTCGTCGGCGATGCCCTTCTTTTCTTCCTCAAGACGTTCGATACGCTCGATGAACAGCCGCAACTGATCGGCGGCGACGTTGTCGCTCATGCTGGTGATTCTCCCAAAGATGTGGACGGTGCTGTTAGGCGAGCCGCGCGCCGCGCTCAAGCGTTGCGCTTGATGCTTTCCTGCATGCGCGCGATCTGCTCGGGGCTGGCCTCGGTCTGGTGTCTGGCCTTCCAGTCGGCATAGGGCATGCCATAGACCGCCTCGCGGCCCGCCTCCTTGTCGAACGCGCCGTCGCTCGCCTCGGCCAGCCAGTCTCCGAGGCAGTTGCGGCAAAAGCCCGCAAGCCCCATCAGGTCGACATTCTGCGCGTCGGTGCGGTGCTGAAGGTGATGGACGAGCCGGCGCAACACCTCTGCCGCTACGGCATCATCGATCGATTCTATGTCCAACGTTGTCACTCCGGAGTTGATCTGTTGCTATTAGAAGCTAAGCCCTAGAGCCTGATCGTTTGAGGCAGAAGCACTATGCGCTTCCACCGAAAGCGTGAATCAGGCTCTATTTCAAGGGTTGAGACCTTGATTCACGTTTCGGGCTGATTCAGCCTGAAACGATCAAGGTCTAACCGCAATTTTCCAGCCGGAGTTAGTGTGACAACCCCCTTTGCCCCCCGCAACCGCAAGGTCCGTGTTCTTGCGACGCTTGGCCCCGCCAGCAGCACGCCTGAGATGATCCGCAAGCTCTATGTCGCAGGGGCGGACGCCTTCCGGATCAACATGAGCCACGGCAGCCATGAGGGGCATGCGAAGGTGATCTCCGCGATCCGCGAGCTCGAAAAGGAGCTTGGCCGCGCGATGACGATCCTCGTCGATCTGCAGGGCCCCAAGCTGCGGGTCGGCAAGTTCGAGGGCGGCTCGGTGATGCTCGAGACGGGCAAGCCCTTCGTGCTCGATCGCGACACGACGCCGGGTGATGCGGCGCGCGTCCGACTGCCGCACCCCGAGATCTTCGAGGCGCTCACGCCCGGGACGCGGCTGTTGCTCGACGATGGCAAGCTGTGCCTGCGCGTCCAGTCGGTCACGCGCGAGCGGATCGAGACGCTGGTCGAGACGGGGGGCAAGCTCTCGGACAACAAGGGATTGAACGTTCCCGACGTGATCGTGCCGATGGCGGCGCTGACCGAAAAGGACCGCAAGGATCTGAGTTTCGCGCTTGAACAGGAGGCCGACTGGATCGCGCTGTCCTTCGTCCAGCGCGCCGAGGACGTCGCCGAGGCGCGCCGGCTGATCGGCGGCAAGGCCGCGCTGCTCGCCAAGATCGAGAAGCCCTCGGCGATCGAGCGTCTCGACGGCATCCTCGAGCTCGCCGATGCGGTGATGGTCGCGCGCGGCGACCTCGGCGTCGAGCTTCCGCCCGAGGCGGTGCCGCCGCTGCAGAAGCGAATCGTCGAAAGTGCGCGCCGGCTCGGCCGCCCCGTGGTCGTCGCGACGCAGATGCTCGAATCGATGATCACCGCGCCGACGCCGACGCGCGCCGAGGTCTCGGACGTCGCCAACGCGATCTATGACGGCGCCGACGCGGTGATGCTGTCCGCCGAATCGGCTGCGGGCGCCTGGCCCGTTGAATCGGTCGCTATGATGAACAAGATTGCGACCGCGGTGGAAGCCGATCCCGGCTATGCCGACCGCATCCACTTCACCGAGACGCTGCCCGATCCGACCACGGCGGACGCACTCGCCGAGGCATCGGGCAATATCGCCGCGACGGTCTCGGCATCGGCGATCATCTGCTTCACCATGTCGGGATCGACCGCGCGCCGCGTCGCGCGCGAACGCCCCTCGGTGCCGCTGATGACGCTGACCCCGCAGCTTTCGACCGCGCGGCGGCTGGGGCTGCTCTGGGGCGTGCACGCGGTGCACACCAGGGATGTCGGCTCGTTCGAGGAAATGGTCGCCAAGGCGAAGCGAATTGCGCTCCGCCACGGTATCGCCAAAGCAGGCGATCGCGTGATCTTGATGGCCGGTGTGCCCTTCGGAACGCCGGGATCGACCAACGTGCTCCACGTCGTCCGGCTGACGGGCGAGGAGTTGAAGGACTATCGCTGAGCCGCGCCGTGTGGGGCGCGCGATGCGTTATCGCGCGCCCGATTCCAGCTTGGCCTTGGCCGCCGCGCGGCGTTCGCGTTCCTCGCTGATCAGCGTGTAGGCGATATAATATTTGTAGATGTTGCCGACATAGGTGACGGTTTCGCGGCCGATCCGTTCGGAGGCGATGCGCTCGACATTGCCGAACCAGATATTGGGATCGAGCCCCCGCTGCTGGGCTTCGTTGCGCAGCTTCTGGATACGGCCGGGTCCGGCATTATAGGACGCGAAGGTGAAGAGCCCCTTGTTGAGTGGCGTCATCGGCTGCCCCTCATAATAGCGGTCGCGCATGAAGCGCATATATTTGACGCCCGCGTGGATATTGGGCTCGAGCTGCCGGATGTCGCCGACGCCCTGTTCCTTGCCGGTCGCGGGCATCAGCTGCATCACACCGATCGCGCCGACATGACTCGAGGCGCCCTGATCAAGCCTTGATTCCTGATAGCCCTGAGCGGCCATCAGCAGATAGTCGAACTGGTACTGGCCACCATATTTGCGGAACAGCTCGGCCATTTCGAGGAACTTCCTGCGCTCGTCCTCGGACGCGGCGTTCTTCAGATAATCGGTGCTCTGGAGATAGCGCTTGGCGAGGACCGCGCCGATCGCCGAATTCATGCCATTTTTGGCGATGAACGCGTTCAGCTCCGCCGCGAGCTTCGGGGTGCCCTTGCGGATCGCCACGGCAAGGTTGCCGCCCCTGCGCAGCGCCAGCGCGTGATGGACGTTGAGGTTGGGAAAGATCTGCTTCCAATAGTCTGCGAGATAATTGTCGACGACGATGGCGGGGATGAGCCCCGCATTGACCATTTCGAGCAGGTCGTCGTCCTCGAGATTCTCAGGCGCCTCGGCGATGTCGACCGGCGCCTTGCCGCGCGCCTTCAGGTCGCGGTTGAGCGCTTGCAGGCTGACATAGTAGCTTGAGCTTTTTCGCACGAAGACCTTCTTGCCCGACAGGTCGTCGAGCAAAGCGATCTGCGACGATCCGGGGCCCGTGACGACGATCTCGTCGACATTGGGGCGCGTCGGATTGGTGAAATCGACCAGCTTCTGGCGCTCGGGCGTCACGGTCAGCTGCGCGATCACCATATCGAGTTTGCCCGTCTTCAGCCCCTCGAGCAGCATGTCGCGCGGCATAGGCAGCGGGACGACGTGGATCCTGAGGTTCCCGGTGTTGAGGCTCTTGTTCAGCTCCTCCTCGAACAGCATCAGATATTCGTAGGAGAGCCCGCGCTGGACGCCCTTGTCGATGAAATAGAAGGTGCGGTTGAAGGGGACGCCCGCGCGAATGACGCGGCGCTGGGCCATCCCGTCGAGATCGCCGGTGAAGGGCTTGTCGACCAGCGGGCGAAGCTCGTCCGGAAGCGCAAGCGCATAGGTGGGCGGGGCCGGCTTGGTGTCCCCGGAGCCGGCTTGCATGTTTTGCTCGTCCGAATCCGAGCAGCCGGCCGCGACCATCAGTATGAGCAGCAGCGGCGCTTTCCAGATCGTATGCATCTGCCACGCTCCATTGGAGAACCGGCACGATCGAACGTCAGAAATTGTCGGTGAAAGCCGTGCCTGATGTCAATGACATGCTTCCTACGGATGGGGAGGCAGGCGGGGCGCGGATGATGCTGCGTGGGCGGCGTCAGATAAGCCCGAGCGCCTGCAGTTCGACCTTGAGCGCATCGGCGCTGGTGAAGTGGTGGCCGCGCATGCCTGCATCGCGCGCTGCCTCGACGTTTTCGAGGCGGTCGTCGACGAAGATCGCGCTTTGCGGCGCGATGCCGAAACGGCCGATCGCGAGGTCGTAGATCGCGGGATCGGGCTTCACCAGCTTCTCGTCGCCCGAGACGACGATGTCGCGGAAGCGATCGAAGATGTGCGCTTCCGCCACACGGAAGGGCTTCCAGAACTCGCCCGAGAAATTGGTGATCGCGAAGAGCGGCACGCGGTTCGCGTCGAGCGCCTCGACGACGGGCTGCATACCCTCGACCATGCCGAGGATGGTTTCGTCGAATCGCTCACCCCAGGCGCGGATTAGCTCGGCGTGCTGCGGATGCTCGGCGATGAGCTCGGCGCTCGTCTCGGCAAAGGGACGGCCGGCATCGTGCTGCAGATGCCAGTCCATCGTGACCACTTCGGCCATGAACGCGTCAAGCGCCTGACCATCGGGGATCAGGCGCTCGTAAAGGGAGCGGGGCTCCCAACGGTAGAGGACGTTGCCGACGTCGAAAACGACGGCCTCGACCGCCATCGCGATCAGCCCTGGCGGGCCTTGAAGCGACGGTTGGTCTTGTTGATCACGTAGGTACGGCCGCGACGACGGATCACGCGATTGTCCCGGTGACGGTCCTTGAGCGACTTCAGCGAATTGCGGATCTTCATGTCGAAACGCTTCCAGAATCTCTGTGTTGTACGAAAAATGAGGCGCCGCCCTATGGCCGGGGCGCGCCCGAGTCAAGCCTCGGGCCCGCGAATCTCGCTCAATTTTCGCTCCCAGGCGAGGGCATGCGTCACGATGGTTTCGAGATCGTCATGCTGCGGACGCCAGGGGAAGCGGGCGAGGATGGCGCGGTTATCGGAGATCAGGCTGTCGGGATCGCCCGCCCGGCGCCCCTCTAGCTGGCGCTCGATCTGCATGTTGGTGACGCGGTCGACCGCGTTGAGAACCTCGAGCACTGAAAAGCCGCGGCCATAGCCGCAGTTGAGAATGTGGCTCGACGCGGGATCGGCGACGAGGGCATCGAGCGCGTGGACATGCGCCGCGGCGAGGTCGCTGACATGGATATAGTCACGCACGCCCGTGCCGTCTGGGGTGTCGTAATCGGTACCGAAGACCGAGACATGGTCACGCTTGCCCAGCGCGGCCTCGACCGCGACCTTGATGAGATGCGTCGCGCCCGCGGTCGACTGGCCCGAGCGTTGCCGGGGGTCGGCGCCGGCAACGTTGAAATAGCGCAGCGCGCAGAAGTTCATCGGGTGCGCCTTCGACACGTCGGCGAGCATCGCCTCGGTCATCAGCTTGGACATGCCATAGGGATTGATCGGGCGCTTGGGGCTGTCCTCGCGCACCGGGCTTTCCTCGGGGATGCCGTAGGTCGCGGCGGTCGAGGAGAAGATGAAGTGTTTCACCCCGCCCTTGACCGCAGCCTCCATCAGCGCGCGGCTCTTCACGGTGTTGTTGTGATAATATTTGAGCGGGTTCTCGACCGATTCGGGGACGATGATCGATCCCGCAAAATGCATGATCGCGCCGATGCCGTGCTCGGCGATCAGCCGCCCGACCAGCGCCTGGTCCTCGATATCGCCCTCCGCAAAGGTCGCGCGTTCGTCGACCGCCCACCGAAAGCCCGTGACGAGACTGTCGATCACCACCACCGGCCAGCCCGCGTCGAGCAGCGCCAGCACCGCGTGGCTGCCGATATAGCCGGCGCCGCCGGTCACCAGCACGGGGAATTTGCCGTTCATTCGATACTCCCGAAAGGCCATTTGTGGGCGCGCTATAGCCGAGCGCGCCGCGGAGGCGAGATGGGCAATGGTACAGAAAGCTTTTTTGAGGCAGAAAACGCCGATCAGGCGTTATCTACACGGGATGGCTGGAGAAATAGAGATGCAGAAGATGGCGACGCAGCTGCTGAAAGCCTTGCTGATCGGATCGGCGCTGGCGCTTGCGGGGTGCGCGGCGAGCGTGCCGCCCGTCGAGGTGACGCGCTTCCATCTCAACCAGGCGATCACGCCGGGCACGGTCGCGATCGACACTTCGGCGCCGGGCGTGAAGAGCCTTGAATTCACCAACTATACCAATGCGGTGAACGCCGAGCTCCAGCGGCTGGGCTTCAGGCCCGCCGCGATCGGCTCCTCCGACTATATCGCCACCGTGGGCGTGTCGCGCGATACGCGCCAGGCGCTGGCGCAGCGCTCGCCGGTTTCGGTGGGGGTTGGCGGCAGCACGGGCAGCTATGGCAGCGGCGTCGGACTCGGCGTCGGTTTCTCTTTTGCCGGCAAGCCCAAGGACGTCATCGTCTCCGAGCTTCACGTTCAGATCAAGCGCCGCGCCGCGGGCGATGTCATCTGGGAAGGCCGCGCGCAGACCGAGGCAAAATCGAATGCGCCCGCCGCCCAGCCGGGGATCGCGGCAGGAAAATTGGCGGCGGCGCTCTTCAAGGACTTCCCCGGACGCTCTGGTGAAACTATCAGCGTGCCATGACGATCAGCATCACCAGCGATTTCGACGCCGGAAACATAGAAGTACTGAAAATCGACGGCGACAGCGCTGATCTCGCGATTCGTCGCGATTACATGTCCGATTTTTACCAGTGGTTTTACTTTCGCGTGACGGGCGCCGGAGGGCGCAAGCTGACGATGCGCATCACCAACTGCGCCGATTCGGCCTATCCCGGCGGCTGGCCCGACTATGCCGCGCGCGCCAGCGAGGATGGCGAGGCCTGGCGGCAGGCGGAGACGCACTATGCCGACGGCGTGCTCACCATCCATGCCGTGCCGAACGGCGATGCGATCGCGTTCGCCTATTTCGCACCCTATTCGAGCGAGCGCCACGCCGCGCTGATCGCGGCGCATGCCGATAAGCCCGGCGTGACGCGGACGCTGCTCGGCAATTCGCTGGACGGCCGCCCGATCGAGCGGCTGACGATGGGCGAGGGCCCCAAGCAGGTCTGGCTCTATGCGCGCCAGCATCCCGGCGAGAGCATGGCCGAATGGTGGATCGAAGGGGCTCTCGAAAAGCTGACCGATCCCGAGGATGCGGTCGCGCAGCTGCTCAGGAGCAAGGCGACGATCCATCTCGTCCCCAACATGAATCCCGATGGCTCTGCGCGCGGACATCTGCGGACTAACGCGGTCGGCATCAACCTCAACCGCGAATGGCACGCGCCCAGCGCCGACAAGAGTCCCGAGGTGCTGCATGTACTGAGGGCGATGGACGAGACGGGCGTCGATTTCGCGATGGACGTGCACGGCGACGAGGCGATCCCGGCGGCGTTTCTCGCTGGGTTCGAGGGAATTCCGTCGTGGAACGCCAGGCAGGGCGGCCTCTACGACAAGTTTCGCGACACGCTGGCCGCGCGCACGCCCGATTTCCAGACGCGGCTGGGCTATGTCGTCGCGGGAAAGGGGCAGGCCAATCTGTCGATGTCGACCCCCCAGCTCGCCGAGCGCTTCGGTGCGGTGTCGATGACGCTCGAAATGCCCTTCAAGGACAATGTCGAGGCACCCGATCCCGAATATGGCTGGTCGCCCGCGCGGTGCAAGAAGCTCGCACATGACTGCCTCGACAATCTGGCGGAGATGATCGGCGACATCTGAGGTTAACGAACCTCCCTTCGGGGAGGGGTGTGGAGCAGGGCAAAGACGTTAAACGTCTTGCCCCGTTTTGCACGGGTGGGTGCGATCGTCGTGAGGCGATAGGGCGAGGATACCTGGCCAGGTTTCCAACACTCACAAGGAAGACAGGCTTGCTTCGCCTGCACCCACCCAAACAGGGCCTTCAGCGGGGCCCGAAAATCTCGGCGAAGAAATTCTCCATCGCCTGCCAGCTGCGCCGGTCGGCATCGGGCTGATGGAACAGCCCGCGATCACGCATGTGGACGCCCGGATCGGTGAAGGCGTGGCCGGTATGACCATGCGCATGGATCTGCCAGTCGGCGCCCGCCTCGGTCAGCTCGGTCGCGAGCGCTACGACATCTTCGGGCGGCGCAAGCGGATCGTCCCAGCCGTGCAGCACGAGGAGCTTCGCGGTGATCGCGGCATTGGGCCAGGTCGGGCGTTTGTAGATGCCGTGAAAACTGGCGACGCCTGTCACATCGGCGCCCGCGCGCGCCAAGTCGAGGCAGCAGCGCCCGCCGAAGCAGAAGCCGATCGCGCCGGTCCGCGCGGTATCGACCTCGGGAAGCGCCTTCAGCGTCGCATGCGCGTGGAGCAATCGCTCGCGCAGCAGATCCTGATCGGCGAGCAGCGCGTTCATATATTCGGTGAAGTCGGCGTCCTCACGCGTCTTGCGCTTGCCCTGCCCGAAAAGATCAGTCGCGAGCGCGACATAGCCGAGCGCGGCCAGCCTTTCGGCGCGCTGGTTGTCGAATTCCTTCTGGCCGAGCACATTGGGAAAGACGAGCACAGCCGGCCGCGGCGCGGATGCCGCGTCGTCTCGGGCGAGCACGCTTTCGAAGGTGCCGCCGGGACCGTCATACACCATCGTCCGCCGCGTGATCGCCATGCCTGCCTCCTGTGCCGGGGCGATGGTCTTGCCATGCCGTCACGGCCAGGGGCAAGGCGCGTCAGTGCGTCGGGTGAACCATCCGGAAGCCGACGCCGAAGCGGTTCCATGCGTTGATCGTGGCGATGAGCAGCGTCAGCCTTGCCTGTTCCTCGGGCGAGAATTCGGCGGCGAGCGCCTCATAATCTTCGTCGGGCGCGCCGCTGTCGGCGAGCAGCGTCAGCGCCTCGGTCCATGCGAGCGCCGCGCGCTCGCGCGACGTATAGAGCGGCGATTCGCGCCACGCGCTGAGCAGATAGAGCCTTTCCTCGGTCTCGCCCGCCTTTCGCGCGTCCCTGGTGTGCATATGGACGCAATAGGCGCACTGGTTGATCTGCGAGGCGCGCGTCTTCACCAGTTCGATTAGGCTGGGCTCGAGCCCCGCATTCACTGCGGCGTTCTCCAGCGCCATCATTGCCTTGAACACGTCGGGGGCGGCGGCGGCGTAGTTCAGTCTGGCTTTCATCGTCTTCATTCCTTGTGACAGAGGGACATTATTCAGACGCTTGCAATTGCCGGGTTGTGACAGGCGGGGATGACTTTTTTTGTCGCGGCTTTAAGAAGCCGCCGAATTCAACCCGGAGACATTCATGCCCCAGCTCGTCCTCATCCGCCATGGCCAGTCCGCCTGGAACCTGGAAAACCGCTTCACCGGCTGGTGGGATGTCGACGTGACCGAAAAGGGTGCCGAGGAAGCGCGCGCGGCGGGCCGGCTGATGAAGGACAAGGGGCTGGATTTCGACCAGTGCTTCACCTCGCTCCAGACGCGCGCGATCAAGACGCTGCACCTCGCGCTGGAGGAGATGGGGCGGCTCTGGCTGCCCGCCGAGAAGGACTGGCGGCTGAACGAGCGCCACTATGGGGGGCTGACCGGGCTGGACAAGGCCGAGACCGCGGCGAAGCATGGCGCCGAGCAGGTGCATGTCTGGCGCCGCAGCTTCGACGTGCCCCCGCCGCCGCTGGAGGCGGGCAGCCCCTGGGACCTGTCGGGCGACCGGCGCTATGCGGGCATCGCCGTGCCCGACACAGAGAGTCTCAAGGACACGATCGCACGCGTGCTCCCCTATTGGGAGGCGCGGATCGCGCCCACGCTGAAGGCGGGCAAGCGCGTGCTGATCTCGGCGCACGGCAACTCGCTGCGGGCGCTGGTCAAGCATCTGTCGAACATTCCCGATGCCGAGATCACCGGGCTCGAGATCCCGACGGGCCAGCCGATCGTCTATGAGCTCGACGACGCGCTGGCAGCGACCGACCGCTATTACCTGTCGGAGCGGTAAGCCGCGCGATCAGCCGCGTTTGGTGCCGTACATCTGCGCGTCGGCGCGGGCGAGAGCGCTTTCGGTGCTGTCGTCGGCGAGCAGCGTGGTCGAGCCGATCGAGACGGTGAGCGGCAGCGTCTTGCCCTTGAGTTCGAGCGGATTTGCCTCGATCAGCCGTTCGAGTGACCGCGCCTTGCGTTCGGCATCCTTGTCGTCGAGTTGATCGAGCAGCAGGCCGAATTCGTCGCCGCCGATCCGCGCGACCACGTCAGTGATGCGGATGTGCCGGCGCAGCAGGTTCGCGACATGGATCAGCGCGGCATCACCCGCGCCATGACCATGCTGGTCGTTGATCTGCTTCAGGCGATCGAGGTCGACAAACATCGCGACCGCAGGCGTGCCGTGGCGCGCGACATGCGCCAGCACGCGGCTGAGCGCGCGCAGGAAGTAGCGCCGGTTGGGAAGCGGTGTCAGCGTGTCGCTGTCCGCCAGCCTTTCAAGCTCCTCGACGCGCGCCCGCATGTCCGCAAGCGTCGTCCGCAACACTTCATTCTCGTCGCGCAGCGCGCCGACATCCTCGTGCGTTTCCCGCGCACTCGAATCCAGCGAGACCGACTCCCCCATATAAATTCCTCCGGATTTCCCCCGTGCGACCCGGCAATGTTTCCGACATATTATCGCCGCGCCGGAATTAAAAGAAAATTAAGGTGAAAGCGGTTGGAATCGCGCATCCGATTGCGCCTTTTACCGCGGTCCACTAAGGCGCATTGCTTCGCGGGTTTGAGCAGGGCGAATGAGATCATGGGCGAAGCGTCTCCGATTGTCGGCATCATCATGGGTAGCCGCTCCGATTGGGAAACGATGCGCCATGCCGCCGAGACGCTTGCGACGCTGGGCGTTGCGCATGAAACGCGCGTCGTCTCCGCGCACCGCACACCCGACCGGCTCTATGATTATGCGAAGGCGGCGGCCGGACGCGGATTGAAGGCGATCATCGCGGGCGCCGGCGGGGCGGCGCACCTGCCTGGTATGACCGCGGCGATGACGCGCGTGCCGGTGCTTGGCGTGCCCGTCGAATCCAAGGCGCTGAGCGGCATGGACAGCCTGCTCTCGATCGTCCAGATGCCCGCGGGAATCCCGGTGGGAACGCTCGCCATCGGCCGCGCAGGCGCGGTCAATGCCGCGCTGCTTGCCGCCGCGATCATCGCCAATGAAGACGACGGCCTCGCGACGCGGCTCGATGCTTGGCGCGCCGAACAGACCGATGCGGTCGCGGTGGAGCCCGAATGAACGCGCTGAAACCGGGATCGACGATCGGGATCATCGGTGGCGGCCAGCTTGGCCGGATGATGGCGGTCGCCGCGGCGCAGCTCGGCTATCGCTGCCATATCTATGCGCCCGATGCCGATTCGGTCGCGGCCGAGGTGGCGGCGGATTTCACCCGCGCCGCCTATGACGACGTCGAGGCTCTGACGCGGTTTGCGGCCAGCGTCGACGTCGTGACCTATGAATTCGAAAACCTGCCCGTCGAGCCGCTGCGCGCGCTGGCGGACACGGTGCCGGTGCGGCCATCGCCCGACGCGCTGGCGATCGCGCAGGATCGGCTGTCCGAAAAGGCGTTTGTCGCCGAACTGGGCGGGCGCACCGCGCCCTGGGCCGCGGTCGGCAGCCGCGACGAGCTCGACGCGGCGATCGCGCGGATCGGAACACCCGCGATCCTCAAGACGACGCGGTTTGGCTATGACGGCAAGGGGCAGGCGCGGCTGCATTCGTCCGCGGATGCCGATGCGGCGTGGGATGCGGTGGGCGGCCGGCCCGCGATCCTCGAGGGTTTTGTCCGCTTCGAGCGCGAATTCTCGGTGATCGTCGCGCGGGCCGTCGACGGGCGCGAGGTCAGCTGGGATCCGGCGGACAATCTGCACGATCACGGCATTCTCGCGCATTGTGTGGTGCCCGCGGGCGGGATCGTCGAACATCAGGCGCAGGAGGCACGCCTGCTCGCGATGCGCGTCGCCGCGAAGCTCGACTATGTCGGCGTGCTGACGCTCGAGTTCTTCGCGAGCGCCGACGGACCGGTGTTCAACGAGATGGCGCCGCGCGTCCACAATAGCGGGCACTGGACCATCGAGGGCGCGGTGACCTCGCAGTTCGAGAACCATGTCCGCGCGGTGTGCGGCCTGCCGCTCGGCGATGCGCGCCTCGCCGCGCGGCGCGTGACGATGGACAATCTGGTCGGCGAGGCGGCCGATAATTGGGACGTGATCCTGGCAGATCCGACCGCACACCTGCACCTTTACGGCAAGGGCGAGGCGCGCCCCGGCCGCAAGATGGGCCATGTGACGCGGCTGGAGTTCTAGACCTTGATCGTTTCAGGCTGAATCAACCTGAAACGTGAATCAACGTCTCAACTGTTTGAATAGAGCCTGATTCACGCTTTCGGCGGAAGCGCAAAGCGCGTCCACCTCAACCGATCAGGCTCTAGGCGTCTAGCGCCCCTGGCTGCGCCAGCGCTTGATCACGCGGCCGAGGATTTCCTCCTCGCCGCCGCTTTCGCGCCACAGGTTGGTGAAGACGGGATCGCTCGATGCCGGGCGACGGACCTCTTCGAGCGTATCGAGCGACACGCGGATCGGGATCGCGACGCCCTCGCCGCAGATGATGCATTCGCGGTTCCTGAGCGCCGGGATCGAATCGAGGAAGCCCTTGGCGCCTTCGGGCATCGCGGCCTTCACAAAGGCCTGGTCGCGTTCGTTGTTGAGGCGCATCGCGATGATCGTGCCGCACTGTGACAGCACGCCTTCGGCGAGGTCCGAGGGACGCTGCGTGATCAGCCCCAGCGAGACGCCGTATTTACGGCCTTCCTTGGCGATGCGCTCGAGGATCTTGCGGACCGAGGAGCCCGTGGTGACGCGGTCCGATGGCACATAACGGTGCGCTTCCTCGCAGACGAGGAGGATCGGGCGCTGCGGCTCGTTGCGCGACCAGATCGCATAGTCGAACACCATGCGGCTCAAGACCGCGACCACCACCGACACGATTTCGGACGGCACGCCCGAAACGTCGATGATCGAGATCGGTTTGCCGTCCCCCGGCAGGCGGAAGATGCGGCCGAGGAAATTCGCCATGCTGTCGGCGACGAGCATGCCCGAGAACATGAAGCTGTAGCGGGGATCGGCCTTGATCTCGTCGATCTTGGTCTTGAGCCGCATATAGGGCGCGCTGTCGCCCGCCCTTTCCAGTTTTCCCATCTCGTTCTGGATGATCGAGGTAAGGTCCGAAAGCAGATAGGGGATCGGCGAGTCCACGGTCAGCTTGGTGATGCCATCGGCCGCGCGGTTCTTGGCGCGTGCGGCGAGCAGGCACTTGGCGAGGATATCGCGATCGAGCTGGCTTTCATTGCCGGCGGTGGTGATGAAAACCTCGCAATGTTCCTCGAAGTTCATCAGCCAATAGGGCATGGCGAGGTTGTTGACGTCGTAGATCGCGCCGTTGGTCTTGAACGCGGTCGCGTATTCGCCGTGCGGGTCTATCATCAGGATATGACCCTCGGGCGCCATGTCGCAGATGCGGTGCAGGATGAGCGCCGCGGACGTCGATTTGCCGGTACCCGTCGAGCCGAGCAGCGCGAAATGCTTGCCGAGCATCGCGTCGACGAAGAGCGCGCCGCGGATGTCCTTGGTGGGATAGACCGTGCCGACCTCGATATGCGGGCGATCCTCCGCGGCGTACATCTGCTTCATGTCGTCGCTCGAGACGGGAAAGATGCGGCACCCGGGCACGGGATAGCGCGTGATACCGCGGCGGAAATGCGTAAGGCGACCCGTCAGCCGCGCTTCATTGCCTTCGCCCAGGAAATCGATGTCGGCGATGATGAGGTCGCCGTCGGCGCTGTCGAGGCGCAGGCTCTTCACGTTGGAGATCAGCCAGTGGTTGTTGACCTTCATCTTTATCTGGCTGCCGACCTGCCCTGCCATCGCGACGCTGGGATCTTCATCATCGGCGAGTTTGCGGAGCATTGCCGCGTCAAGCTCGATCCGCGCGCCCGAGCCGCCGACCTCAAGCACCTTGCCGATCTCGACGGTGTCGTAGAGCGCCGCGGCCGCGGCGCGCGGCTCGACCGGGGCGGGCGTCAGCATGGGCGTTGGTGCATCGCCATTGCCATAGCCCTGCGTGCCAGCATAATCCGTCATATGAGACCCCCGAAACCGCCAATCACGTTTGGCTCAGGCTCTAGTGCGGTGGGGTAAATATTTGATTGACCAGAATGTGGCGCGCGCGCTCAGCCCCGGCGGAACAGCGCCCCCGCGGCCCAGCCAAGCAGCAGCGAAAGCGATACCGCGACCAGGCCGTACCAGAAGGGCGTGTTCTCGGCGGCGGTGGCGACAAAGCGTTCGAAGCCCGATTTGCCGATCTCTACCTCGCGGCTCGCGCCCGCGAGGATGCGGCCGTTCTGGATCAGGAAGGTCTCGGCGGTATAGCGCCCGACAGGGACGCGCGCGGGGATTGCGATGCGCGCGCGATAGAGGACGCCGTCGGTGATCTCCACCGTCGTCGATTCCTGGACGAAGAGGCCGGTGCGCCGGCGCAGATCGATCAGCCCGGCCTCGAAGCGCCGTTGTTCGCCCGGGGTGCCGACATTGGCGGGCGAGAGCTGGAGGTTGTCGAGCCCGAGCTCGAAGATCGAGGCGGTGCGCTCGTCGACCATCTCGTGGATCGGGCGCGACGAGGCGACCGCATAGAAGGCGGGCGCCGACCGGAAGCGCGCGCTGTCTGCATTGACCCAGATGCCCGCGACCTTCTGCTTTTCGCGCACCACGATCGACTGGGTCGGGCCGCGCAGCACGACCGCGATCTCCGCAGGCTTTTCGGGCACGCGGCCGCCGGGATAGAGGATCGCGCCAAAGGCGAGCAGTTCGGCGCCGGTGAAGCTGTAGATGATCTCGACCTTGCGCTGCGACACGTCGGGCACCAGCACGGGCTCGGCGGCGCCCATCAGCATCGGAATGGAGAGCAGGATCGCCAGCCGCTTCACTGCAGCGCCACCGTGTAGATCTCGTCGG
>NZ_JBYSXE010000072.1:0-15257 GCF_058781925.1 Sphingobium sp. FW306-1B-F04DB
TTTCTAGCTTCCCCAAGGGCTTGGGGAGGCTTGGTGCCGGATGAGGGATTCGAACCCCCGACCTTCGGTTTACAAAATAGACCGAGTGATCGACCGCCTCAACCGACGCCTCCCGAAAGCCGCAGAAATCTGCGGATCCTTTGAAGTTAATTGCCACTGAGGTCAATCGTCAAGCGAAACGATGACACAAATCGTGACACACATCGCACAGTGTTAGGTGTTTAGTCCCGCAGAGTGGTGACACGGGTAATTATCACGCTTGGCGGGAGGGGCTATGGGGCAGGTTTTACACGGCAGCGCCAGAACGACTGAGGCGATCCGTCGAGCGATACAGCGGAGTGAAGAAAGCGTGAGGGCGCTGGCCAAGCGCCATGGCATCAGCCCGACAACGGTTCAGAAGTGGCGCAAACGGGCGACCGTTGCCGACGCCCCGATGGGACCGAAGGCCATTCATTCCACGGTGCTGACGATCGAAGAAGAGGCGATGATTGTGGCGTTTCGCCGCCACACCCTGCTACCGCTCGATGACTGTCTTTATTCGTTGCAGCCCACAATTCCGCACCCGACCCGGTCAGCCCTCCATCGCTGCCTGCAGCGCCATGGCATCAGCCGGCTGCCCGAGATGCAAGACGACAAGACCGAGAAACGGAAGTTCAAGGTCTATCCGATCGGCTATTTTCACATGGATATTGCCGAAGTCCGCACCGAAGAGGGGAAATTGCACCTCTATGTCGCAATCGATCGCACTTCGAAGCTGGCTTGTGCCCAATTGCACGAGAAAGCCGACCGACCGACCGCGGTGTCCTTCCTGGAGGCGTTGATCGAGGCTGTGCCGTACGATCTCCACACGATCCTCACCGACAATGGCATCCAGTTCGCCGACCTGCCGCGCAACCGGGACAGCTGGACCGCCCGCTATCGCGTCCACCGGTTCGATCAGATCTGCCGCGAGCACGGCATCGAGCATCGCTTGACCAAGCCGAACCACCCGTGGACCAACGGACAGGTCGAACGCATGAACCGCACCATCAAGGACGCGACCGTCAAGCGCTATCACTATGATCGCCACGACCAGCTTCGGCAGCATCTCCAGCTGTTCATCGACGCATATAATTATGGCCGGCGGCTCAAGACCCTTCGAGGCCTCACCCCCTATGAATATGTCGCCCGCATCTGGACAGAAGAGCCAAGCCGATTCAAAATCGACCCGTGTCACCACTCTGCGGGACTAAACACCTAACGTGGCCGGTCCGCGTCAATCATTTCTACCACACCGGCTATGAGACGAACTGTCCCTTTAGACACGCTTGAAAAGAAGCCTTGCAAGCGCTCGCTCCATATGTCGGCGAACAAAGCTTGTCGTTGACCCTATTGCAACATTGTCTCAAGGTTTCTGGTGGTTTCAAAGTTTTACACTCATTTCTAAATAGTTCTCCAATTTTTTTTGCTTCTTCTTTGCTTTGGCTACCTTCGGGCTTCGTGCCTCCTGGTCTTGAGCCTTCTGGTTTCGGCGTGCCTTCCTGTGACGCTATAAGCAGCGGCGTGCTGGTCAAAACTAAGCCAGCGAGCGCCAGCCCAAGCACCTTGCGCATCTTCGTAGTCGCCATCACGGGCCTCCTCTCATTTGTAACCTGTCACCGAAGCGAGAAGTAATTGTGCTCATGAGGTTCACATGGATTCGAGAGTTTTGGGCGTATACTGAAATGCGCTGCCGACCTATCGCCGACAACACATCAGATCTCTAATCTGGACATGGTCGCCATATGGCGCGCCATGTTTGAGCATTGTGCCAAGGATTATCCTCGTCAACGCGCGGGAAGCGGTCTACTCGTTGACCAATGCTTCGTGTGCATTGCTTCCGCTGAAACATGTATCACGATCCTGCCACAAGGGACAAGAAAAAGGCTGTAGTGAAACTGCCCAGCATCATCCGGTCAAGCTGGTGCCGGCGGTTCCAGAATTTGTCATGCATGCAATCGGACCCCTCAATCGATATGCCGAACCGCGATCCACTGGCAGACGGGGGGACGACTGCCCGGCCGGCCCAACGGGCGCGGCATGGATGCGCGGTTCGACGGCGGCGCTATGCATATTGCATGCATTCAATGTTAATACATTTACGGCCCTATACGATCATCGATGACAAGGCGGGCGATTGCGCTATGAGGTCGCCCATCGTCTGCAGGCTGGCCGTCAGGCGCTCCCGGTCAGGGGCGGCGCCCAGCCCTAGCCGCACGGCTTCCGGCGGCCGGCTCAGTGCAAAGGCGTCGCTCGGGACCACGCCGACGCCGGCTGATCGAAGTCGCATGGCGAATTCGCCGCGCGTCCAGACTTCGGTGAGCGATAGCCATGCGTGAAACGCGTTCTGCGCGGTCACGAGGCCGCTCGCGCCCAACAGCTCAATCGCGATCCTGCGGCGCGCCTCGGTCTCCTCGCGGATCGCGGCAAGCGCTTCCTCGGCCAGCCCCGTTTCAATCCACCGGGTGGCGATGGCCGTCCCGAGCGGAGACGCCATGGATGTGGTTGCACGGATCGCGCCGGTCAGCCGGCTGGCCGCGCGAGCGTCGGGTGCGACGAGATAGGCGACGCGTAGCGCGGGTGAGAGGCATTTCGAGAGTCCTGCGACGTGATAGACGATGTCGGGTGCCAGTGCTGCCAGCGGGGGCAGCGCGCTTCCAGACAATTTACCATAGGCGTCATCCTCGATGACGATGACGCCATGTTTGCGCGCAACGGCAATGACCGCCTCGCGTCTTTCCAGCGACATCGTTGCCGTGGTCGGGTTGTGGAGCGTCGGCGTGCAATAGAGCAGGCCCGGCTTGTGCTCGCGGCAGGCCCGCTCGAAAGCTTCAGGATCCATCCCTTCTTCATCCATTGCCACCGGGGTGAGCGGGATGGCGAGATGCTCGGCAAGCGATCGAAAACCGGGATAGGTCAGTGCTTCGACCGCCACCGGGCGGCGGTCCTTGCCAAGCACGGTGACCAGAGCCAGCAATGCCCCCTGGGTCCCGGGGCAAACCAGCATCCGGTCGCTCGCGGTTTGTGGCAGGCGACCTTCCAGCCAGGCGGCGCCGGCGAGCCGATCCGCGGTGGTGCCGCCAGCTTCCTGATAGCGCAGGATGAGAGCCATGCCGCCCTCGCTTTCGAGCGCGCCTATGCCTGCCCAGAGGCGTGCGGCGAGGGCTGGGATGTCGAAATGGGGCGGGAGATTCATCGCCATGTCGACAAGGCCCGATGGCACACGCTGCGACTCGCGGCTCGCTCGCCCCGCCCGGACATAGGTGCCTTGCCCTACGCGCCCTTCGACCAGGCCACGCCTGCGCGCCTCGGCATAGGCACGGCTCACGGTGGTGAAATCGATGTCGAGTGCCTCGGCAAGCGAGCGTTGCGGTGGGAGCCTGTCGCCCGCAGCAAGCGCGCCAGTCTGGATGTCGGCCGCAAGTGCGTCGGCAATCGCAAGATATAACGGGCCGGCGCTCTTCTGAATTGCAGGGCGCCATCCATCGGGCGCGCGATCATCCACCATTGCATTTCCCCTCTATCCATATATATGGACATTGTATGTATTGATCGGCCGGCGCAAGTGCGCGGGATCGTCATCCCGTCAGGGATAGCAAAAGCAGGGTCAAAAGCATGGATTATGTTGCGCGGTTTGAAGCGCTGATCGGCGAGATGAAGCTCGACGGGCGCTACCGTACGTTCATTGAGCTGGAGCGGCTCGCTGGCGAGTTCCCGGCGGCGCTTTGGCACCCGCCGGGCGGTACGCCGCGGCGGGTCACGGTGTGGTGTAGCAACGACTATCTCGGCATGGGCCAGGACCCGGAGGTGCTCGCCGCCATGCACGGCGCGCTTGACCGGTTTGGCGCGGGCACCGGCGGCACGCGCAACATCTCGGGAACCAACCGCGGACATATCGAGCTCGAGGTCGAGCTTGCTGATCTTCACGACAAGGAAGCGGCACTCGTCTTCACCTCGGGCTGGATCTCGAATCTCGCCGCGCTGGGTACGCTCGGCCGGATACTTCCGGACTGTGCGATCTTCTCCGACGCGCTCAATCACAATTCGATGATAGAAGGTATGCGCCGGTCGGGTGCCGAGCGCTTCATCTTTCGTCACAACGATGCCGCGCATCTCGAGGAGCTTATGCGTTCGGTGGACCCCGATCGTCCGAAGATCGTGGCGTTCGAGAGCGTCTATTCAATGGACGGCGACGTGGCCCCGATCGCGGCGATCTGCGACGTCGCGGACAAATATGGGGCGATGACCTATCTCGACGAGGTGCATGCAGTTGGGCTTTATGGTCCGCGCGGTGGCGGAATTGCCGAGCGTGAGGGGCTCGCGCACCGCCTCACCGTCATCGAGGGCACGCTGGCCAAGGCGTTTGGCGTGATGGGCGGCTATGTCGCGAGTTCTGCGCTGCTGATCGACGCGATCCGCAGCTGCGCCGACAGCTTCATCTTCACGACATCGATCTGCCCGCACCTCGCGGCCGGCGCGACGGCTGCGATACGGCACCTCAAGGCCAGCGCCGAGGAACGCGCGCGTCAGCAGGCGGGGGTGCGGCGTCTCGTCGAAATGCTGCGCGCTGCCGACATGCCCGTTCCCGATACCGCGAGCCATATCGTCCCGCTCGTCATCGGAGATGCGCATCTCTGCAAGGCAACCAGCGACATGCTGCTCCTTGAGCACGACATCTATGTCCAGCCGATCAACTACCCGACCGTTGCGCGCGGCCAGGAGCGGCTGCGGCTCACGCCCACGCCGTTCCACACCGAAGCTCATATGCGCGCGCTGCTCGATGCACTGATGGACGCCCGCCACCGGCTCGGATGGCACGACAGGCGGCTCGCGGCCTGAACGGTGCCGTCCGGTGGCAACGCAGCATGTGATGGCCGGCCGTCGGCGCGGTGGAACGTAGTGCGCAGCGCTGCAGTACGCGCAAACTTTATCCCCATCGCGGCCGCTTTCAGTCAGCGCCGCCGTTCAGCAAGGAGATCGCACCTGTGAACTTGGACCATGTCCTCGCGAAATTCGGCAATCCGCCGCTCATCGCAATTCTGCGCGGCATCACGCCGGACGAAGCCTTGCCGGTAGCTGAAATCCTGGTCGGGGCGGGGTTTCGCACGATCGAGGTGCCACTCAATTCACCCCGTCCGCTGGAGAGCATTGGCCTGCTGCACCGTGTATTTGGTGACGACGTTCTCATAGGGGCGGGTACGGTGTTAAGGCCGGATGAGGTGGACGCCGTCTGCGAAGTGGGCGGACGGATCATCGTGTCGCCCAACGCTGAGGTGGAGGTGATCCGTCAATCCAGGCGGCGAGGGCTGATTTCGCTACCTGCATTCATGACGCCGAGCGAGGCGTTCCTGGCCATCGAGGCCGGGGCGGATGGCCTGAAGCTGTTCCCTGCGGACACGGCCGGGCCGGCCTTTCTGAAGGCGGTGAAGACGGTACTTCCGCCAGATATGCCCGTGCTCCCCAGCGGCGGTGTCTCGGAGGCGAATTTGCGGGACTGGAAGCTGGCGGGAGCCGCGGGGTTCGGGCTGGGCTCCAACCTCTATGCACCCGGGCGGACGCTCGCTGAAATCGAGAGGCGCGCCACATCACTCATGAGCGCCTGGCAAGCGGAATGTGCCTTGGGCAGTGCGCCCGCGCCTTGTTCCGAAAACACGTCGGGGAGCGCATCGTGATCGCGCCGATCGTCAAGGCCGCCGTTGTCCAGGCGGCACCCGTGCTGTTCGATACCGCAGCCACGATCGGGAAACTTGGCGAGCTCTGCGCGCAAGCCGCATCAGAGGGGGCGTCGCTGGTCGTCTTTCCGGAGGCCTTTGTAGGGGGCTACCCCAAGGGTTGGGATTTCGGCGCACGCCTTGGCACCCGCAGCGCCGAAGGGCGAGAGGATTTCAGACGGTATTTTGAAAGCGCAATCGAGGTTCCCGGGCCCGACGTGATCGCGATCGCGCGGATTGCGCACCAGCACCGCGTCCACCTCGTGACCGGTGTCGTCGAACGCGCCGGGGGGACGCTTTACTGCACCGCGCTTACCTTCGGCCCCAACGGCCAGCTTCTTGGCCGGCATCGCAAGCTCATGCCGACTGCACTGGAAAGGCTGGTATGGGGCCTCGGGGACGGATCGACGCTCGAGGTCGTCGACACGAGTATCGGCCGGATCGGCAGCGTGATCTGCTGGGAAAATTATATGCCGCTCCTGCGTGCCGCCATGTACGCGCAAGGGATCGAATTCTATTGCGCCCCAACGGTGGACGATCGCGACACCTGGCTCCCGACCATGCGGACAATAGCGCTGGAAGGCCGCTGTTTCGTGCTCTCCGCCTGCCAGTATCTCGACCGCAAGGATCACCCGCGAGAAATCCCCGCAACGCAGCACGACGTACCAGCGCTGATCCGCGGCGGATCGTGCATCATCGATCCCATGGGCAATATCCTTGCCGGTCCAGAGTTCGGGAGCGAGGCGATCCTTGTCGCCGAGCTCGATCGGCGCAGCATTGTCCGAGGCAAGTACGACCTCGACGTGGTGGGGCATTACGCCCGTCCGGATATCTTCCAACTGCACGTGGACACCAGGCCGAGATCATCGGTCATCTTCAATGATGCTGGTCATGACGGGCCAGCGCGAGCCGAACCGGAATTCGGCAGGAAAAACGCAGCATCATGTTCGGATTGACCGCATTGGAACTCGCCCGAATACAATTCGGGTTCACCATTTCCTTTCATATCATATTCCCCGCGATCACGATCGGGCTGGCGAGCTACCTGGCGGTGCTGGAGGGGCTATGGTTGTGGAAGAAGGACGCCGTATACCGCGAACTATACCATTACTGGTCGGGCATCTTTGCGGTTAATTTTGCCATGGGCGTCGTCTCGGGCCTGGTGATGGCCTATCAGTTCGGCACCAACTGGAGCTATTTTTCGACCTTTGCCGGAAGCGTGACCGGACCGCTCCTGGCCTATGAGGTGCTTACCGCCTTCTTTCTGGAAGCGGGTTTCCTCGGTGTCATGCTCTTCGGCTGGAGCCGGGTTGGGCCAGGCTTGCATTTCTTCGCAACGCTGATGGTAGCGCTTGGGACCCTGGTCTCGGCAACCTGGATACTAGCCTCCAACAGCTGGATGCAGACACCGCAGGGGTTCGCGATTGTCGACGGCCGCGTGGTGCCGACCGACTGGCTCAAGGTGATCTTCAACCCATCCTTTCCCTATCGCCTGGCGCACATGACGGTGGCCGCTTTTCTGGCGACGGCATTGTTCGTCGGCGCCGGGGGGGGCTGGCATCTGCTCAAGGGCAGGGATACGCCGGCGGTACGCAAGATGCTGTCGATGGCGTTCTGGATGCTGCTTTTCGTGGCGCCCCTTCAGATAGTCGTCGGAGACATGCACGGGCTCAACACTTTGCAGCACCAGCCCGCCAAGATCGCGGCGGTCGAAGGGCATTGGGAGAACAGGCGGGGAGAAAGCGTTCCGCTGATCCTATTCGGCTTGCCCAATATGAAGACGGAGAGCACCGACTATGCCGTCGAGCTGCCACGCCTGGGCAGCCTCATCCTCACACACGATATCAACGGGCAGATACCCGGCCTGAAGGAATTCCCGCCAGAGGACCGGCCCAATTCAACCATCGTGTTCTGGAGCTTTCGGGTCATGGTCGGGCTCGGACTCCTCATGCTGCTGCTCGGCGCCTGGGGACTGGCGGCACGGCGCGGCGGGCGGCTCTACCGGTCGAAGCTTCTGCATCGCTTCGCAGTCGCGATGGGACCGTCAGGCCTCATTGCGATCCTCGCAGGCTGGTTCACGACGGAGATCGGCCGTCAGCCCTGGGTCGTCTACGGGGTGATGCGTACCGAACATGCAGTCTCGAACCATAGCGCGCTTGCTCTCTCGACAACCCTGATTGTCTTCATCGTCATGTATTTCGCGGTTTTCGGAACCGGCATCACCTACATGTTGAAGCTGATCGGGCGCGGGCCGCAGCCAGGCGATCACATCCTTGGTCCAAATCCCCATGAACCGACGCAGAACCTGCGGCCCGCCCGGCCGTTGTCGGCCGCGCCGGACGATGTCGTGCACACGCCCGCCTCCAGCAAGGATTAAGAAAATGGGTATCGATCTTCCCCTGATCTGGGCGATCATCATCGGCTTTGGCCTCATGATGTACGTTATCATGGACGGCTTCGATCTCGGTATCGGCATACTCTTTCCTTTCATCCGCGACCGGTCCGATCGCGACACCATGGTGAACACGGTGGCCCCGGTCTGGGACGGCAACGAAACCTGGCTGGTGCTGGGCGGGGCGGGCCTGCTTGCGGCTTTCCCGCTTGCCTATTCGGTGATCCTGAGCGCGCTCTACCTGCCGCTGGTGCTGATGCTTGGGGGGCTGATCTGGCGCGGCGTTGCGTTCGAGTTCCGGTTCAAGGCTGACGAGGCGCACCGCCCATTCTGGGACAAGGCGTTCGCATGGGGGTCCTATATCGCCACCTTCTTCCAGGGCGTGACGCTTGGCGCCTTCATGGATGGATTTGAAGTGGTGGACGGCGCCTATGCGGGAGGAGGGCTCAACTGGCTGCGGCCCTTCAGCCTCTTCACCGGCCTCGGCCTGCTGGTGGCCTATGCGCTCTTGGGCAGCACATGGTTGATCATGAAGACCGAGGGCGCGTTGCAGCAGCGCATGCTTCGTGTCGCCAGACCTGTAACACTCGCGCTTGTGGTCACGATCGGTATCGTGAGCCTGTGGACGCCGCTTGCGCACCCCGCGATCGCGGGGCGCTGGTTCAGCCTGCCCAATCTGCTGTTTTTCTCGCCCGTGCCTGTGCTGGTGCTGACGGTAACCGCGTTACTGCTCCTGCGGTTGCGGCCCGGCAGCCATGCAAGCCCGTTCCTGCTGGCACTGTGTCTTCTCTTCCTCGGTTATAGCGGCCTGACGATCAGCCTGTGGCCTTACCTGCTTCCGCCCGCGCTCACGATCTGGGACGCTGCAGGTCCGCCCCAGGCGTTGGGCTTCACGCTTGTCGGGGCGCTGTTCATCATTCCCTTCATCCTCGGCTACACTGGCTGGTCCTATTATGTGTTTCGGGGAAAGGTGAAGGCTGGTGAGGGGTATCATTGATGATCTTCCAGCACAGATCGCGCAGCTGTAAAACGCGCCTGGGGTGGCTCGTGCTGATCTGGGCGGCAAGCGTCCTCGCTCTTGGGGCCCTCGCATTGTTGTTCCGACTGCTCATGAGTGCGGCTGGCCTCTCGTATTGACGAGGCGGCAGCCGTTCATGTCTTCGCCCCGATGGGCAGCGCGATCACTTCGAGATGAAGATTGACGTGCCCCCCTGATTTTCCTCCAAGTGCGATTAGAGTCCGGCCCTGACAGAAGGACGGACGAGATGAAGCGTAAGAGGTTTTCGGAAGAGCAGATCATTGGGGTGCTGAAGGAGGCTGAGGCGGGAGCGAAGACCGCTGATCTGGCTCGGCGGCATGGGGTGTCGGAAGCGACGATCTACAACTGGAGGTCGAAGTATGGCGGTCTGGAGGTGTCCGAGGCCCGGCGGCTGAGGGAACTCGAGAGCGAGAACGCCAAGCTCAAGCGGCTGCTGGCCGATGCGATGCTGGATCAGGCTGCACTGAAAGATCTTCTCGCAAAAAAGTGGTGACGCCCGCTGCCAGTCGGGAAGCCGTCGCTCATCTCCAGGCGTGCCACGGGATGAGCGAGCGGCGGGCGTGCCGTGTCATTGATGCCGATCGCAAGAGCGTGCGCTACCGTTCCACGCGGGACGATGATGCCGCACTTCGTGAGAAGCTG
Organism: Sphingobium sp. FW306-1B-F04DB; assembly: GCF_058781925.1. NCBI lineage: Bacteria > Pseudomonadati > Pseudomonadota > Alphaproteobacteria > Sphingomonadales > Sphingobiaceae > Sphingobium > Sphingobium sp. FW306-1B-F04DB. The sequence continues at coordinate 9,803 of NZ_JBYSXE010000072.1, forward strand.
CGCGAGTTGGCGAACCAGCGTCGGCGCTTCGGCTATCGCCGTCTGCACATCCTGCTGCGCCGGGAGGGCGTGATGATCAACCGCAAGAAGACCCAGCGGCTCTATCGTGAGGAGGGGCTCGCGGTCAGGCGACGGCGAAGCCGCAGGCGCGCTGTCGGCACAAGGGCTCCTGCTCCGGTTCTGGCTCTGCCGAACCAGCGCTGGAGCTTGGACTTTGTTCACGACCAGATGGCGTCAGGAAGGCGGTTTCCGGGTGCTCAACGTGGTCGATGATGTGACCAGAGAGTGCCTGGCGGCGGTGCCGGACACATCGATCTGCGGGCGAAGGGTGGTGCGCGAGCTGACCGAGTTGATCGCTCAGCGCGGCAAGCCCGGCATGATCGTCAGCGACAATGGCACCGAACTGACCAGCAACGCGGTGCTCGCGTGGTGCGGGGAGATGGGCGTGGAGTGGCATTATATCGCTCCGGGCAGGCCGATGCAGAACGGTTACGTCGAGAGTTTCAACGGCCGCATGCGCGACGAACTGCTGAACGAGACCCTGTTCCTGAGCCTGGCGCATGCCCGGGTCGAGATCGCCGCTTGGGTGGAAGACTATAACCGGGAGAGGCCGCACTCGGCCCTGGGATACCAGACACCGGCGGCGTTCGCCGCCGAACTCGATAAGCAATGGCCTGCTTCGCTAGGCCCTACGGGCTCCGCTACGCAGCCCATTGCTTCAACCGCGCTGATGCGCAAAACAACTGCCCGGCTCTAATACCAGCTGGAGGAAAGCTGGGGGTCACGTCAACGGCGTCTGCAATTGGGTCGTCAGCTGGCCCCAGTTTCGTTGGGCCGATCGTTGGCGGTTGCTGCCGCATTCTCGATGATCTGGACGTGCTTGAAAAGGCGATCAGGCAGCAATCCCAGCGCGTCACGGGCAGGCTGACGCTTAATGCACCGCTCTCATTCAAGGGTCCAAACTCAAACCATCTATAGACAGTCTTGAGATGCATGGCCTTTCTCAAGCGTCGCCGGCGCTGCCCGACCGTTGCGCCCAATGAGAGGCTGACTGTCATTTGGTGCTCCTGCCGCAGCTTTAACTCACTCCCACGATTCCACCCCTGAAACAGGAGTAACATCATGACCAAAAAGACCCTTTACACCGCCCATGTCCACACCGTCGGAGGCCGCGACGGCGCGGCGAAAAGCTCGGACGGCCAGCTCGACGTCCTGCGGCCGGCTGGTCGGCCTGCTTCGAAGGTGCGCTCGCACGGGCTGCCGGTGAAGCCAGCGTCACGCGCCCCGCCGAGACCGTGGTCGACGCCGAGGTCGATCTCAACCTCGACGATGTCGACGGCTTCCCCTCAGCGCAAGGGAGGGCCGCCGCCGATCGAAATCCTGTCGGTCGACGAAGCGGCATGGCGGATCAGCCTCGATGGCCTGGCGATTAGGCGAAGCACGGGCGTACGCCGACAGCTGGCCGGGCGAGGGCCAATGGGTGAAATCGCGCGCACGTCTTATGCCGCCAATGCCGTCTGGGAGGGCGGTCGGCTCGCCCCCTTGCGCGAATGCCGGCTATGGCTTTGAAGATTACCGATCTTGATGGCCGATATGCAGGTGATTTTCGCTTTAAATTGATTTCTAAGAGGATTTTGTGCCTTCTGGCACCTTTTCTTGATATTCGATCGTCGAATTAATTTAAAGGTTGTCATTTGGGATTTTACGAGCAAAATTTAAAATTGATTGAAATCATGCCTCATGATAGCGAGTTTGCAACAGAATTTTGAGTCGGAGACGCGCCATTCCCGATCGGAGCGCCATCATCACCTTCAAAGGTAAGCCGGCCGGCGTGCTCAGCGAACTCGGTAGCGGGAGCCAATTCACCTATGCCGACGGCTGGAACACCGACATCGCCTGCGCCTTGCCCGCAACACGCCGCGATCATGTTCACCGCGACGGGCTGATACCCTACTTCCAGCATCTCGGGCCCGAAGGCTGGCTCCGCGGATTGCAGGCGCGCGCGGGCGGCGCGGCCGACCAGGATGATTTCGGGATCCTGCTGCAATATGGGGCCGACTGCATTGGCGCAGTCGGCGTCCTCCCCGCGGACGGCGTCGCGCCCGTACATGATGTCGACGGAAGCGTTATCGAGGAAGCCGCGGTCACCGCATCGCGTACCGTGTCGGGCGTCCAGCGCAAGCTGCTCGCCTGGCACGACGGCAAGAGCTTCCGCCCGTCGATCGAGGCCAAGGACCCGGCAACGCATATCGCGAAGTTCAATCATAATGACGAGCCGACGCTCGTCCAGAACGAGGCACTAAGCCTGCGCCTCGCGCGCGAGATATTGGGCGAGACCGAGGTGACGCGCGGCGCACCCGCAGTGATCGCGGGCATCGACGGACTCGCCCTGCTCGTTGAGCGCTTCGACCGCGAAGAGGGCGCGCGGCTCCGCCTCGAGGATTTCGCGCAGATCTTGGCCAAGCCGCGCGGCGCGGAGTTCGGCGGTAAATATGATTCGAGCTATGAGGAAGCGGCGAGCGCGATCGCCGATTTCTCATCTCGCGCGCGGATCGACCTCGATCGCTATTTCCGGCTCGTCGTCTTCAATTTCGCGCTCGGCAACGCCGATGCCCATCTCAAGAATTTCTCGCTGCTCGAGCGGCCCGAAGGCCTCCGCCTCAGTCCGGCATACGATCTACTGAACAGCCTCCTCTATCCCTTCAGCCGCGAGACCGCGCTCGCAATCGGCGGCAGGAAGCGCGAGTTCGATACGCTGTCGCGCGGTATCGTCGAAACCTTCGGGCTCGAAATAGGACTACCGAAGGCCGCCGTTGAACTCGCGCTCGCCGACCTCGAGAAGCGTCTCGCCGATCCGAAGATATTACGCTTCACGACACCAGTCGACGAAAGCGATTTCCGCGAGCGCTTCAAAGCGGGCGTCGAGGAGAACAGCCGGAGGATTTTCACATGAGCAGCTGGCCGCTCGATTGGCCGAGTCTCGTCGACGAGGCCGTGCGCCGCCGCAAGGCAGAAGGGCATACGCAAAAGTCGCTCGCCGCGCTGGCGGGAGTGAGCCTGCCGACCGTTAACGCGTTCGAGCAAGGCGACATCAAGCTTCGCCTCGAAAAGGTGTTCAACATTCTCGACGCGCTCGGCCTCGTCATCCTGCCAAGTGCACCGGGGAGCTTTGCGGCCTTCATCCGCGCGGCGCGCCAGCGCTGGGCCGAACTCGTCGTGCCGCTCGGTCCGTCGCACCCTTCACGCCAGCCGCTTGGGCATGTCTCCTACGCTTATGAAATCGGCAGTGGCGAACGCGATGAGACTCTCGGTGAGCTCCGGACCATACTTGCTCGCTTGCCGTCCACCTCGGGCTGGACCCCGTTCTGGGTGCCGACCAAAGGAGGCATTCGCCCGGTCATACGCGATGGACTCATCGAGTGCTGGCTTGGCGATCCGGCAGCCGACCGTCTGTTCCTCGACGCCGCGCACAGCGATTTCTGGCAGGTGACGGGTGATCTCAAGGGTTACCTGCGGCGCGGTTTTCAAGAAGACGGATCGGGCAACCTCGAACCGGGGACGATCCTAGATCTCACGCTTCCTGTCTGGCGGACCGCTGAAATCTTCGTTCATATCCTCAATCTGGCGCAAGCGCTTGAACTCGATCCGGCGACCCCGGTGCTCTTCGAGAGCCGCTACACCGGTCTCGAGGGGCGCCAGCTCATCTCGTGGGCGGCGCCGCTGCGCCAATGGCCGCTTGCAGACGCGCAGCGTAGTCGCACCAGCGCAGCAAAGCTCGCAACGGCCACAAGTGTCGCCGAGCTTCAGAAGGATTTCGCCGACGTGGTCCACCGCACCCTGACGCCGCTCTACGATCTCTTCGACGGTTTCGAAGCAACGCTGCAGTTCGTCGGATCGGAGCTCGACGAATTCCGGCGGTCGGCGATGGACTTCGGACTGAAGCCCTGACACCGCGGGATAGGCGCCGATCTAGGCCGTGAACCCATAAGAGCCCTGTAGCTCGTTAAGTCCGGGTCACACGGCGGCGTGCGTATGCGAGGGTAAGCTCATCGTAGCTGTCGCGCCATTCCCCGATCCCGTTCAGTGCCTCGATGGCCTTTTGAAAAGCGATCGGTGATCGACTGGTTTTGAAATCGAGCAAGTCCAATTCATCGGGCCGTATCGGCCAATGGCGCAGTCCCTCGAAGTCGGTGGTGCGAAGCTCGCCGTTGATGTGCACCTTCCAGTTCGGAAATGGGATGTCTTGAGGCAACGGTTGATCGTGAGCGATCACAACCCAGCGGCCATGGAAGAACAGGCTGTCCATTGTCGTGCCGACAAGCGCGATCTCATCAGCAAGAATTGCCTCTATCGTGGGTCGTTCGGCGTGCATCGTTTTCATAAACGCAGCGTGAAAAACACCTCCCGGCATGGTCACGATGCCATAGCCTAACCGCCCATCTTCACCCGAGAACTCAAAAAGGTCGCCTTGAAGCAGCTTGACCCGCTTCTTCTTCGCGACTGTGCCTACCATTGTGCCAGCCCCTCGATTGAACCTACCGATCGTATAAACCGCAGGAACGAAAATTATCCAGAAAGTAGCTTCCGTGAGCCACGCTGTTGTGATTCAGGACCGGTATGAGCCGATATGATCTGACCGATTTCGAGTGGCGGGTGATTGAGCCACTACTGCCCAACAAGCCCCGAGGCGTGCCGCGCGTCAATGATCGCCGTGTACTGAATGGCATCTTCTGGGTGCTGCGATCGGGCGCGCCATGGCGTGACTTGCCAGACCGCTACGGCCCACGCACTACCTGCTATAACCGCTTCGTGCGATGGCGGAAGGCAGGCGTGTGGGACCGGCTGATGGACGCCATCACCGCCGCGCACGACGGCGACATCCAGATGATCGACAGCACCTCCGTTCGCGCCCATCAGCAGGCCGCGACGGCAAAAAAGGGGGGCCAGATCATTGTCTCGGTCGCAGCCGAGGCGGGCTTACGACCAAGATCCACGTCGTCGTCGACGCGCAGGGGCTCCCGATCCGGCTCGGCCTGACCGCAGGGCAAACGCACGACGGGCAGATCGCGGACACGCTGCTTAATAATCTTGGCCCGCACACGATCGTGCTGGCGGACAAGGCCTATGACGCCGACCGCATCCGCGAGCTGATCCAAGATCAGGGGGCAACGCCAAACATCCCGCCGAAGAGCAACCGCAAGTGGAAACCGTGCTTCAGCAAACGGCTCTACCGTGAGCGCAATCTCATAGAGCGCTTCTTCTCCAAGCTGAAGCATTTCCGCCGCGTTGCCACCCGCTACGACAAGCTCGCAGCCAACTTCCTCGCTATGGTCCAACTCGCGTCAATGCGGCTGTGGCTCAGAGCTTATGAGTCTACGGCCTAGTCATCTGGAACTGAAGTAAGTATCATTGTATATGCCGTTGTTGGATAGGCAGGGGCATTCATGATGGCGGG
>NZ_JBYSXE010000073.1:0-12601 GCF_058781925.1 Sphingobium sp. FW306-1B-F04DB
GGGCGGTGGCGGCGGGGGCTCGATGCCGAGCATGAGCGCGCCGAGCTACGATCCCGCCGAGGATTATCGCAAGGGCGTCACCGCGTTGGGCGCGAAGGACTACAAGGCTGCGCGCAAGTCGCTCGACCGCGTGCTCAAGGCAGCGCCCAAAGATGCCAACACCAACTATCTCGCGGGGCTCGCGCATGCGGGCGAAGGCGACGTGAAGGGCGCGCAGAAGCTGTTCGAAAAGGCGGTCAAATACGACGCCAACCTCGTCCCGGCGCAGGGTGAACTGGGCGTTGCCTATGCGAAGCTCGGCGATCAGACCAAGGCACAGGCGCAGCTCGACCTGCTCAAGCAGAAGCAGGCTGCGTGCGCCACGGGCTGTGCGCAGGCGGCCGATCTGCAAAAGGCGGTCGATGACATCACCGCCGCGATCAGCGCCGGGCCGCAGGCGCGGCTCGATACGATGCCTGGTGCGGAATATCTGAGCGCGGCGGCGGGCGACGGCGCCTATCTGGGCGCGGTCGCGCTGATCAATGAGCATCGCTATCAGGAGGCGATCGACGTCCTCAAGGCGTCGCAGCGCAGCTTCGGCCCGCATCCCGACATCCTCACCTATCTCGGTTTCGCCAATCGCAAGCTGAAGTGGTACGATGTGGCCGAGGGCTATTATCTGGCGGCGCTCGCGATCGCGCCCACGCATCGCGGCGCGACCGAATATTATGGCGAGCTGATGGTCGAACGCGGCGATCTCACGGGTGCCGAGCAGAAGCTCGCGGCGCTCGACGCGAATTGCGATTTCGGCTGCTACGAAGCGGAGGAACTGCGGCGTTGGATCGCGGCGGCGCGCGCCACGGGTTCCTGAGGCTCGGCGCAGCGCTTGCGCTGTGCCAGGCCGCCATCGCCGCCGCACCCGGCCCGGAACTGCGCGCCGCGCGCTGGCTCGCGCCGGACGCGCGCGTCCGCGCACTCAGCGAGCGCCCCGCCGAATGCTATGTCTCGCCCACCGATGCCGCGACGCGCGCCAGCGCCGAGATCGGCCGCGCCGCGTTCCGCACCCCGCTGCTGCTCGGTGGGCAGGCCGCGCGCGCGGGGCTTTCGTGCGAAAGCTGCCACCGGGCGGGCCGCGACAATCGCGATTTCCTTTTCGAAGGTCTTTCGGGTGCGCCGGGTACCGCCGATGTCACCTCGTCCTTCATGAGCTCGCACCGCGGCAACCAGCGCTTCGATCCCAGGCCAATCCCCGATCTCGCCATGCCCGGCAAGGTGTCGCGTGCGCCCGGCGACCCAGCGCTGCGCGCCTTCATCCGCGGGCTCGTCGTCGAGGAATTCGACGGCACCGAACCGCCGCCGCGCGTACTCGACGGGCTCGCCGCCTATGTCCGTGCGCTCGACGCAGCGGCGTGCGGGCAGGGCAGGGCGGTGACCCTCGCCGATCAGCGCGACGATATCGCGCGCGCACGCGCCGCCACCGACGCCGCGCTGGCACAGGGCGATCGCCCAACCGCGCGGCTGATGATTGCGGCGATGCGCACCGCGCTCGGCCAGATCGACGAACGCTATGCAGTGAAGGGGCTTGCCGCCCACCGCACCGCGCTGCGCGCCGCCGATCGCGCGTTGCTGGCGATCCAGCACGCGCTCGACCGCAGGGACGGCGATGTCGCGGCACGGCTCGCGCGCTGGCGCAATCCCGCCGAGGCAGCCGCGCTGCGCCGCGACGAACCGCGCTCGCTCTACAATGCCGCTGTCCTGCGAAGGTTTTACACGGCGCCGGTCAAGGCGACACCGTAAGGCCGTTTGCCTTGCACGGGCCGATGCGCTGCCGCATTCTGCGGGAAATCAGGAGCGACGCATGAAGATCATCGGCAGCTATGTCAGTCCCTATGTCCGCAAGGTGCTCGCCTGCCTCAACCTGAAGGGGCTCGACTATGAGATCGACCCGATCACGCCCTTTTTCGGCGACGACACCTTCGGTTGCATGAGCCCACTGCGCCGCATCCCCGTGCTCGTCGACGGCGATTTCACGCTCTGCGATTCCTCAGTGATCTGCGCGTATCTGGATGAGGCCTATCCCGGCCATCCGCTGCTCCCCGCCGATGTGAAGGATCGTGCGCGCGCGCGCTGGTTCGAAGAGTTCGCGGACACGCGGCTCGGCGACGTCTTCATCTGGGGGCTGTTCTACCAGCGCGTTGTCCACCCCGCGGTCTGGCGCGAACCGGGCGACGCGGCACGGATCGAAAAGACGCTCGCCGAGGACATCCCTGCGGTGCTCGACTATCTCGAGACCCAGCTTCCCGCCGATGGTTTCCTCTTCGGCACGATCGGCCTCGCCGACATCGCGCTCGCATCCTTCTTCCGCAACGCCGACTATGCCGGCTTCACGATCGACCCCGTACGCTGGCCGCGCGCCGCGGGCTTCGTCGGGCGCGTGCTCGAACACCCGGCGCTCGCCAGCCTGCTCCCCTTCGAACAGGCCCAGGTCAGCACCACCATCGCCAGCCGGCGTCAGGCGCTCCTCGACGCGGGCGCGCCGCTGGTCGCCGAGAGCGTCGGCACCCGCGAGGCAAGGCGGGGGGTCATGCGGCTATAATCTTTCGAGCCGCAATCCACTTAGGGGCAGATATTGGTCGGAATCCGATACGCGCAATCAGCGAAAAAAGAACACGTACCAACAGGGCCGGCGCGGCCGTGTAGTCGGCGCCGGCCCTGTTTGGGCTAGGGCTGAAAGCGTTCGCCGACCATCTCCTCGCTCTTCGTCCAGAGCGCCTTCGCATTGTCCGGATCGAGCGCGTAGGGCCGCGCACCGTCGCCGAGCGGGTTGATCGGCTCGTCGGTGATGAACGTCGTCACATGGCAGTCCTCGCAATAGCGGCCACCGACCTCATCGGCATCTGCCACCACGCCGGCCCAGACCGACGTAGCCGCACCTTGCGGAATCGTCTTGCGCTGGAAAAGCGGTTTGCCCTCCTTCACGTAGTCCTCATTCATCGCATCGATGAACGTGTCGAGCGTTTGCTCACCCATGTGGCGGCCAAGCTCCGTCTGTATAAAGCCTGGATGGACCGCGGTCGCGCGGACGCCGCGGTCGCGGTGGCGGCGATCAAATTCCACCGCGAACAGCGCATTGGCGGTTTTTGCGCGACCATATGCGATATACGGATCATAGGGCGTGCGGTCGAAATTGGGATCCTCAAGGTCCACATCCGAATACCGGTGACCGGACGAGGCTAGGCTCACCAGCCGCGCATCGCGCCGCATCAACGGCGCGATGCGGTTGACGAGGACGAAGTGGCCGAGGTGGTTGGTGCCGAATTGCGTTTCGAACCCGTCGGCGGTGCGGCCGAAGGGTGTGGCCATGACCCCGGCGTTGGCGATGACCAGGTCAAACGCCCTGCCATCCGCGAGCAGCTTGTCGGCGGCCGCCCGAACGCTGGCGAGCGAAGCGAGGTCGGCCTCGATCACATCGATCGATCCGCCATTGGCCCGATCGGCGGCGCGCGCCTCATCGAGCGCGCGGTCGGCCTTTGCCAGGTCGCACGCCGTGCCGACGACCTGTGCGCCACGGCTTGCAAGCGCGCGCGGTCTCGACTCCGAGGCCGGCGGAAACGCCCGTAATGAGGGTTCGTTTGCCGCTGAGATCGATCCCGGCGAGAATTTCATCGGTGGTTGAAGCGGCTCCAAAAGGGCGCGTCACATTTCATCTCCTTGAGTAAGATTGCAGCCAAAAAAAAGCGACCTCTCCCGGATCGCGCTGCTTGCGGATCCAGGCTGATGAACTCTAAACAGGAGGGTGCCTCCGTTTTATACACGGAGGGTTCCTCCGTTTAACAAGGGGCTTTTTTTGACATCTGATTCGAAGCCATCCCGCAAACCGCGCGCCGACGCGGAGCGAAACCGTCAGCAGTTGCTGGAAGCCGCTCGGGCCGCATTCACCGCTGAAGGCACCTCGGTTAGCCTGGAACAGCTGGCGCGCACCGCAGGTGTCGGGATCGGTACGCTCTACCGTCACTTTCCGACACGCGAGGATCTCATCGCCGCGGTCTATCAGAACGAAGTGGAAAAACTCGCCGAGGCGGGCGAGCAGCTGGAGAAAGCCGGACTTCCGCTGGACGGGTTGCGACGCCTGTTGCTGCTGTTTGTGGAATATCTCGGCACCAAACTGCTTCTCGCGGACGCGCTGAAGGCCATGGTCGTCGACAACTCGCAGCTATATGCCCTGTCGAGCGAGCGGCTCAGCGCCTCAATGTCCAGAATGTTGAAGCGGGCGGCGGACGTCGGTGAAATCGCCGACCACGATATCGACCCGCTCAATCTGCTCCGCGCCCTTTCGGGGATTGTGACCGCCGACGCCGGACCCAACTGGGAAGCGTCTGCGCGACAAATGATCGAAATTCTGCTCAACGGCTTGCGGCATAGAAACTCACGGCCGAGCTGAGGTTGACTAATAGCGGCGTAAATTTCCCCGGTCCCCGCAAACCCCTCTGTCCTACACGCGATGTTCCTGTCATGTTCTTCGCGGGCCGCTACGGGCCCGCCCGTGTCGGAGCATGATCATTATGCCCATATGCGCGACCTTCGCGAAGTTCCGTGGCGCTGCCGCATGCCGCGCCGCCTCAATCCGCCTCTTTCCGCGGCGCAGCAAATGCGCTATGGGCGCGCCCGAACCCTTTTCTCAAAGCATCAGGACTCCTTGAATGAGCCTCCGCAATGTGGCCATCATCGCGCACGTCGATCATGGCAAGACCACGCTCGTTGACCAGCTTTTCCGCCAGTCGGGCACCTTCCGCGACAACCAGCGCGTCGAAGAGCGCGCGATGGACTCGAATGATCTCGAAAAGGAGCGCGGGATCACGATTCTGGCCAAATGCACCTCGGTCGACTGGCAGGGCACGCGGATCAACATCGTCGACACCCCCGGCCACGCCGATTTCGGCGGTGAGGTGGAGCGCATCCTCTCGATGGTCGACGGCGTGATCCTGCTCGTCGATTCGTCCGAAGGCGCGATGCCGCAGACCAAATTCGTCACGGGCAAGGCGCTGGCGCTGGGTCTTCGCCCGATCGTCGTCGTCAACAAGATCGACCGTGCGGACGAGCGCACGCAGGAAGTGCTCGACGAGGTGTTCGACCTGTTCGTCAGCCTCGACGCCACCGACGAGCAGCTCGACTTCCCTGTGCTCTTCGCTTCGGGCCGCAACGGCTATGCGAGCGACAATCCCAATGTCCGCGAGGGCGACCTGACCCCGCTGTTCGAAAAGATCGTGAGCCATGTGCCCGCGCCCGCGCTCGACGAGGATGGTCCGTTCAAGTTCCTCGTCACGCTGCTCGACCGCGACAACTTCCTCGGCCGTATCCTCACGGGCCGCGTCGCCTCGGGTACCGTCAAGGTCAACCAGGCGATCCACGCGCTCGACATGGACGGCAACGTCATGGAAGCGGGCCGTGCGTCCAAGATCTTCTCGTTCCGCGGGCTTGAGCGTGTCCCGGTCGAAGAGGCGAGGGCGGGCGACATCATCTCGCTCGCGGGCCTGACCGTCGCCACGGTCGCCAACACGATCGCCGACACCTCGGTGACCGATGCGATCCAGGCGCAGCCGATCGATCCGCCGACGCTCTCGATGCGCTTCGCGGTCAACGACAGCCCGATGGCGGGACGCGAGGGCAGCAAGGTGACGAGCCGCATGATCCGCGACCGCCTGTTCCGCGAGGCCGAATCGAACGTCGCGATCCGCGTGACCGAGTCCGAGGACAAGGACAGCTTCGAAGTCGCGGGCCGCGGCGAGCTGCAGCTGGGCGTGCTCATCGAGACGATGCGCCGCGAAGGCTTCGAACTCGGCATCTCGCGTCCGCGCGTGCTCTTCCAAGATGGCCCCTCGGGCCGCGAGGAGCCCTATGAGACCGTCGTGATCGACGTCGACGACGAGCATTCTGGTACGGTCGTCGAGAAGATGTCGATCCGCAAGGCCGAGATGACCGACATGCGTCCCTCGGGTGGCGGCAAGACCCGCATTACCTTCTCGGCGCCTTCGCGCGGCCTGATCGGCTATCATGGCGAATTCCTGTCCGATACGCGCGGCACGGGCATCATGAACCGGCTGTTCGAGAAATACGGGCCGTACAAGGGCAATATCGAGGGCCGCGCCAATGGTGTGCTGATCTCCAACGGCGCTGGCGAAGCGAACGCTTATGCGCTCGGCCCGCTCGAAGAGCGCGGCGTGCTGATGGTCGGCGTGGGTGAGGCCCTCTACGAAGGCATGATCATCGGTCAGAACGCCAAGACCGAGGATCTCGAAGTCAATCCGATGAAGTCCAAGCAGCTCACCAACTTCCGGGCGAGCGGCAAGGACGATGCGATCCGCCTCACTCCGCCGTGGAAGATGACGCTTGAGCAGGCGATCGCCTATATCGACGACGACGAACTTGTGGAGGTGACGCCCAAGTCGATCCGCCTGCGCAAGCGCCACCTCGATCCGCACGAGCGCAAGCGCGCGAACCGGCAGAAGGACGCCGCCTGACAGAGATTTTCAGCTGAACCCAGGATGAATTTCGAATTCCTTCGGGGTTCAGCCGCCTGTCTTTAGCCTGTTCTGACCTGGACGCCGAGCCGACCGACGAGTCGGCCGACGCCTTTTTTGAAAAGGGGGCGGAAGGACAGGAGACGGGCATGAAGATTTTTGGATGGAAGGCCATATCGCTCGCCGTAGGCGCGGCGACGCTGGCCGCAAGCGCTGCCCCTGCCGAGGCGCGGCGCTATTATCGTGATGACGACGACGCGGGCATAGCCATCGCGGCGGGCGTTGTGGGGCTGGCGATCGGTGCCGCGCTCGCATCATCGTCGGGCGACCGCTATTATCGGGGTGGCTATTACGATCGTGGCTATCGCTATCGTGATGGTTACTACGACGATTATTATTATGATCGCAGATACCCCCGCTATCGCTACCGCAATTACGACCGGCGTCGCTATTACGATTATGACCGCTATTATGATCGGTCCTATCGTAATCGCGGTTATTATTATGACCGGCCCTATAGCTATCGCGGACGTGACCGCTGCTGGACGCAGCGGGTCTATGACCCGTATCTCGGACGCCGGGTGCGCGTGCGCCACTGTCGCTGAGGCGGATTGACCGGGCGGCTGGCGCTGGCCAAACAGGGCCATCGTCAACCGGGGGAATGCCGTGATCGAACCTGTCCTCGAGAGCCTGGTGGCTGGCCTTCCTGTGTTGCTGCTGCATCTGGGTGTCTCCCTCGCGGTCTTTCTGCTGGCGCTGTCGGTCTATCTCTGGCTGACCCCGCACAAGGAGATGGTGCTGATCCGCGAGGGCAATCAGGCGGCTGCGATCTCGCTCGGCGGCGCGGCGGTGGGCCTCGCCATCCCGATGGCCTTCTGCCTCCGCGCATCGGTCAATGTCTGGGATGTTGCGGTGTGGGGCACGGTGATCCTGATCATCCAGATCGTCGCCTTTCGCGGCGTCGATCTGATCCTGCACCACCTGCCCAAACGTATCGAGCATGACGAAAAATCGGCCGCGATCTTTCTTGCGATGGTCAAGATTGCGGTCGCGATGCTCACAGCCGCCGCGGTTTCGGGCTAAGCGATGGCCGGATCGCGGCAGGGCGGCTGCTCGCTCGTCCCGCTCGTGCTGTTCCTCGTCCTCGCGACGGTGTTTGCCGGTCGCGACGAGCGCCAGCTGCGTGCGCCCGAGAGCAACCCGCGCCGCCCGCCGCTCGAAGAAGCGATGCCCTTTCCCGGCGGCGTGCCCGCGCCCGAATATGGCATAGGTGACAGCGGCCAGACTCAGGACAGCCAGGGCACCGCCTTCGCAATATCCGACAGCGGGCTGTGGATGACCGCCGAGCATGTCGTGCGGGCCTGCGACCGTGTCGGCCTGTCCACCGGCCCAGCGCAGGCCGCGCGCGTGCGCGGGATCTATCAGAGCCGGGTAAGCGATGCCGCAGTCATTACCGACGGCTTGCCCAGCCAGCAGGTGCTGCCGCTCGCCGTGCGCGAACTCGCCGCCGACACGGACGGCTATCATATGGGTTTTCCGTCCGGTCGCCCCGCGGTGGTCCATAGCCGCCTGATCGGGCCGGGCAGCGCCGCGCGCGGGCCGGGGCGCACAGAGCCCGTGCTTGCCTGGGCCGAGGTCGCGCGCTTTCCCGAATTTGACCATGCGCTCGGTGGGATCAGTGGCGGGCCCACGCTCGACGCGACCGGCGCAGTGGTGGGCATCAATTCGGCCGCGAGCGAGCGCCGGGGGCGCGTGCTGACGACGCGGCCCGATGCTGCGATCCGGCTGCTGCGCGCGACCAGGCTGGCGCCGGGCAGCGCGGCCGCGGCCCCCATCGCGGGCGTCAGCGATGCGCTGGCGCGCTTCCAATATTATGCGTCGGCCGGCGCGATCCGCGAGATCTATTGCGACGTGGCGGGATGATCGCCGATTGACGCAGGGGCGGCGGGTTCGCTAGGGCGCCCGCGATATTCCAGCCGAGAGACATTCCCATGAGCGACACGCCCCCCGACCGCCTCGCGATCGACCCCGACAGCCCCTTCCACAATGCCGAACTGCTCGCGCGCGGCGTCGGCATCCGCTTCAAGGGTGTCGAGAAGCACAATGTCGAGGAATACTGCATTTCCGAAGGCTGGATTCGCGTTCAGGCGGGCAAGACGCTCGACCGCAAGGGAAAGCCGCTGACGCTCAAGCTGAGCGGCCCCGTCGAGGCATGGTACGAGGACGTCAAGATCAAGGACGACGCGGCCGAGGGCTGAGGCGCCGGCGTCAGCTGCGAGGATTGCCCGTCGGGCGGGGGCCAATCAGTCGCCCGACTGGGTACGGATCGCTGTCATTACCGCGGGGATGCGGGCAAGGTTGCTGTCGGCGATCTGGATCGTCGGCTCCGCGCGCGGCGCGTTGCCGTAGATGAAACCATAGGCGGGATATTCGGTCAGGCCGAGATCGCCCATCGGACCGTACCAGACCTTGACCTTGCTCCAGTCGCCAGCCTCCGAGATATCGATCGCGCGGACGTCGCGCTCGATCTGGCCGCCGCGCGACCAGTTGGCGTGGGTGAGCAGCACTTCGCGCTCCGAGATGACCTTCGACACCATCGCGACATGGCCGAGGCGCATCTTGCCCGAGGACTTCATTGCGAGCACCGCGCCGACCTGCGGCACATTGCCGCGATCGTACTTGCCCTCGGCCTGCGCCCACCAGGTGTGCGCGTTGCCGTAAATCTCGATACCCGAAACGGAGCGGGCATAGGGCGCGCACTGCCAGTACTGGGCGGCGGCGGGGGCGATCGAGGCGATGGTCATGCCGATCAGCATGGCAATGCCGACGATTGCGCGCTTTGCTCCTGCAAACATGAAAACCCCCTGCGACCCCTATGGCCTTCTCATGGAGGGCTTTTCGGGCGGCCGGAATAGGGGCGGGTTAACGCGGTTCCATCTTTGCGGCGAGTTGTTACGGCGCCGCGATGAGGTGTCGATGAACCGAAGTCACGCCTTCCAGTTCAGTGCCTTGTCGACCGTCGCGACGGTGACCGAATGGTAGCCGGGCCGTGCCTTGGCATAGATTCGCGCGGCGATCGGCTTGCCCCAATCACCCTGCTTCTCGAGCGCCTCGAACAGCGGGCTGACGAACTTGCGGCGGCCCTGCGCGGTGAGGAACTGCTCGGCCGAGGCGGCGGCGGGATCGTAGCGATTGCCGATCGCAAGCATCAGCCAGGCAAAGCGTATCTCGCCATTGCCCGTGCTGCCCAGCTTCCACGTCGCGTCGAGATCGGCGAGCTGCGCGGGCGCGAGCTTGCGTGGCAGGGCGTTGATGAAGCGGACCTTTTCCTGCGTCGACCATTTGGACGCATCGATCGCCGATGCAGGCTGGCCACCCGCGAAGCCCTTCGCTGCCGCATCGATCGCGACGAAGCTCGCGGCCTTCAGATGGACCGCGTTGGCGCGAACGTCGGGCTGGTAGACCCATTGCTCGACGCCGATCTTCTTCTCCAGCGCGGTGTCGCCGTCCAACAGGTTCTTGCGCATGTCGGCGATGAAGCCCGCGCTGGTCTGCGGCTGGAAGGCGAAGCGATCGAAATAGCCTTTCAGATACGCGTCCCATTTCTCGCGCCCGACGGTCTGCTCGATCGTCCGCAGGAAGACCGCACCCTTTTCATAGGCGACATTGGTCATGCCATCGTCGGGATCGCGTCCCGCGAGATCGAGATGGAGCTGGGTGTCCTTCGACTTCGGCCCACCGACGTCCGCGAATGCCTGCTCCATGTCTGACCAGCCGAGATCGGCGAGCATCGCGGCGCGTTCCTTGCCTTCCATCGCCTCCATGATCCGGTTCTCGAAATAGGTGGTGAAGCCCTCGTTGAGCCAGAAATCGTCCCAGGTGGCGTTGGTGACGAGATTGCCCGACCAGCTGTGCGCCAGCTCGTGCGCGATGAGCGACACCAGCGAGCGGTCACCCGCAATGACGGTCGGCGTCAGGAAGGTCAGTCGCGGATTTTCCATGCCGCCAAAGGGGAAGCTGGGCGGGAGGACGAGCAGGTCGTACCGACCCCAGCGATAGGGGCCGTAGAGTCCCTCGGCGGCCGAGACCATCTTCTCGAGATCGGCGAACTCCCACGCGCTCTTTTCGAGCATCGACGGCTCGGTCCACACGCCGGTGCGCGGGCCAAGCTCCTTGAAGGTCAGGTCGCCCACCGCGATCGCGATCAGATAGGGCGCGACGGGCTTGTCCATCCTGAAGCGGAAGACGCGGCCGCCATCGGTTTCCTCACCCTCGGGCGTCAACATCTCGGCGCTCATCACCGCGGTCAGCTCCTCGGGGACGGTGATCGTCGCATCCCAGCTCTGACGGATGCCGGGGCTGTCCTGAGTCGGGATCCAGGTGCGGTTGAGGATCGCCTGACCCTGGCTGAACAGGTAAGGGAGCTTCTTGCCCGCGGTCTGCGAGGGCGAAAGCCATTGCAGCGCGGCAGCGCCCGGCGCCGAGGCATAGTGCACGACGATCTTCTTCGCGCCGCCCAGCTGGACGGTCAGCGGCTGGCCGTGGACCTCGTCACCCTTGCCGAGCGCGAAGGGCAGCTGACGTCCTTCGGTATCGGTCACGCGGCTGACGGCGAGATTCTTGCTGTCGAGCACGACCTCCTTCGCGTCGGGTGCGGTCTCGATGTCGAGCGTCGCGGTGCCCTTGACGACCTTTGCATCAAAGTCGGTGGCGAGATCGAGCGAGACGTGCTTGACGCGCGCCTCTTCGGGTCTCGCGAAACTGTGCGCGTCCTTCGCATCCTCGGTGAAGAGCACGGGCGCGGTCTGCGGCGCGGCGGTGTTCTCGTTCTTGGCGGAACCGCACGCGGCGAGTGCGGCGAGCAGGGCGGTGGACACAAATTTACGCAAGGTCATGAAAGGATCGGCTCTGTGCTGCACGCCCGCACCGGGCGCTTCGGAATGGCGGGAAGCTAGAACAGGATCGCCGGGGATGGAAGGGCGCGCCGCACCGCGCGCGCGGGGCGCCGTGACATCGCGAGAGCGCGCTTCGTCGAAATATCCTTCCGCCACCCGATCCCTCCGAACTTCTCGAAGCTCACGCATATGAGCAAGTAAAATAAAGACAAAATTGTTTATATTCAGATAGTTACAATGTTTATCGGGTTCTTGCGCTGTAGGACGGCGGCCTTTCGCGGCTGCGCACGAAACGGCCGGATTCACGCGGAGGCACGGGGGAGGTGCGATTTGGCGCGTGAACGTGTCAGCCGAGGAGCACGGCGCCGAGCCTGGCGAGCGCCAGCGCGGCCATGAAGATCATCAAATGCCGAAGCGCAGGCCCGTAGCATGCATGAGCCAGCCCTCGGGTATCATTTTCGCGTTGCATCAGCTGTCCAATCCGCCCGTTGCTCTGCCTGCGCGATGGCAGCGGGGCGACGGGAATGAGCCCTGGCCGGCAGGAGCGGGGGCTCGCCCCCGCCGGACGGAACGCCAAGATCGTCCCGCCCGAATCTGGCGGCCATCCCCGGAGAGGACGGTAGATGGCCTCGATTGTAGCATCGTGGTTTCGTCATCAGGACAGCGCCTGCGCCGCCGACGCCGCGATTGCCATGAGGAACAGGATGCCACAGGCCAGATCCAGCGGCCTGTGCTTGCCCAGCCAGTCGGCGACCAACATCCATCGCCGCCACAGCCGCCGGACGGCCGGGGAATATTCGCCGATCCCGGCGGGTTTCTGAAGACGATGATCGCGGGGCTTCTGCACACACCGATTATCCTGCGATCGGCATAGGCTTGCCAGAGCATCGATCCGCTCCCGGCATAGTAATGTCGTTTGTTTCCAGGTTGTAGCCTCCCGGAACGGCAGGGATGTCGTGGGAAGCTGCCATTATGGTTCCTCCCCGGTACGGGGAGGGGGACCATGCGAAGCATGGTGGAGGGGCTGGCGAGAATCCTGAGCCTCAGCGCAGCCCCTCCGTCAGGCCGACGGCCTGCCACCTCCCCGTTCCGGGGAGGAACTGAAAGTCAGCAATGTCGTCGTGTCCGGACGGTTGTCTAATTGATTTGAGCATCAGGCTTCCTTTTTCCCGTTGGCCAACGGTTGTCTGCGAGGTCATCGGACGACTT
>NZ_JBYSXE010000074.1:0-11617 GCF_058781925.1 Sphingobium sp. FW306-1B-F04DB
ACCCCAACCCCTCCCTCAAGGGAGGGGCTCATAACATGATCATCCTCGGCCTCGACCCCGGCCTCGGCACCACGGGCTGGGGCGTCATCACTTCGGTCGGCAATCGCCTCAGCCATGTCGCCAACGGCCAGGTGAAGACCGACAGCGCCGCTCCTCTCGGAGAACGGCTGGTGGCGCTCGACGCCGCGCTGACCGATATCCTCTTCGAACACCGCCCCGATGGCGCCGCGGTCGAGGAGGTGTTCGTCAACGTCAATCCGCAATCCACATTGAAGCTCGGCCAGGCGCGCGGCGTCTGCCTGCTCGCGGCCGCACGCAGCGGCATCGTCGTGGGCGAATATTCGCCCAGCCTCGTCAAGAAGGCGGTGGTCGGCGTCGGCAAGGCCGAGAAGGCGCAGGTCCACGCGATGGTCGCGCGGCTGCTGCCCGGCGCGAAGATCGCGGGCGCCGACGCCGCCGATGCATTGGCCGTCGCGATCACCCACGCGCACCATATGGCAAGCGCGCACCGCCTGCGCTGACGGCCCCTCGACGTCACCCTGAACTTGATTCAGGGTCCATGAACACGGTCGATGCAGATCCTGGCGATGCCGCGTTCATGGATGCTGAATCAAGTTCAGCATGACGGTGTGAGAGAAACGAACGAAGCCGATTCCCTTTTGCGAGGGAACAGGGTAGGAACAAAATATGATCGCGCGCCTCAGGGGGGAACTCGTCAGCACCGGCATGGACCATGCGGTGATCGACGTCGGCGGTGTCGGCTATCTGGTCGGCGCCTCGTCACGCACATTGGCGGTGCTTGGCCCCGCGGGGGGCGCGGTCACGATCCACACCGAAATGCTGGTGTCCGAGGATTCGATCCGGCTGATGGGCTTCGCGACCGCGGCCGAGCGCGACTGGTTCCGCTTGCTGACTTCGGTGCAGGGCGTCGGCAGCCGCGTCGCGCTCGCGATCCTCTCCGCACTCGACCCCAATGAACTCCACCGCTCGATCGCGAGCGGCGACAAGGCGATGATCGCACGCGCCAACGGCGTCGGCCCCAAGCTCGCACAGCGCATCGCCAACGAACTCAAGGACAAGACGGGCGGCATCGCGCTCGGCCCCGGCGGCGTGGCGGTGGCCGCTCCCGTGGGCAGCCATGCTGCCGACGCGGTCTCGGCGCTCTCCAATCTCGGCTTCAGGCCCGCCGAAGCCTCGAGCGCGGTCGCCGCGGCCGAGGACGAACTCGGTGACGGCGCCAGCCTGGACGCGCTGGTGCGCCTCGCGCTCAAGAAGGCGGCGAAATGACCGACGCCAACCGCCTCATCACCCCTGCCCGCCGCGCCGAGGATGTCGACGCTGCGCTCCGCCCCAAGTCGCTCGAGGAATTCGTCGGGCAGAAGGCGGCGCGCGAGAACCTCCGTGTCTTCATCGAGGCCGCCCGGTCGCGCGGCGACGCGCTCGACCATGTCCTGTTCTTCGGCCCGCCGGGGCTCGGCAAGACCACGCTCGCGCAGATCATCGCGCGCGAGATGGGCGTGGGCTTCCGTTCGACCTCGGGGCCGGTCATCGCCAAGTCGGGCGATCTCGCGGCGCTGCTCACCAATCTCGAGGATGGCGACGTCCTCTTCATCGACGAGATCCACCGGCTCAATCCCGCGGTCGAGGAAGTGCTCTACCCCGCGATGGAGGACCGTGCGCTCGACCTGATGATCGGCGAGGGTCCCTCGGCACGCTCGGTCCGGATCGACCTGCCGCGCTTCACGCTGGTCGGCGCCACGACGCGGCAGGGGCTGCTCACCACCCCCCTGCGCGACCGCTTCGGCATCCCGGTGCGCCTGAACTTCTACACCGTCGACGAACTCGAAAGCGTGGTGCGCCGCGCCGCGCATCTGCTCGATCTCGGCATTGCGCCCGATGGCGCGCGCGAGGTAGCGACGCGTGCGCGCGGCACGCCGCGCATCGCGGGCCGGCTGCTGCGCCGCGTGCGCGACTTCGCCAATGTCGCGGGGGTCGAGACGGTCGACGCGAAGACCGCTGATGCGGCGCTCAACCGGCTCGAGGTCGACAAGCTCGGCCTCGACGCGATGGATCGCCGCTACCTCACCATGATCGCCGACATCTATCGCGGCGGCCCCGTGGGCGTGGAAACCCTCGCCGCAGGGCTCAGCGAACCGCGCGACACGATCGAGGAAGTGATCGAGCCCTATCTGATCCAGTTGGGCCTGATCGCACGCACCGCGCGCGGCCGGATGCTCAACGGGCGCGGCTGGAAGCACCTCGGGCTCAACCCGCCCCCCGAGGCCGGACAGGAGAGCCTGTTCGACGGCTGAGCAAGCCTTCATTGTCATTCCCGCGAAAGCGGGAATCCAGAAGTGGACGGGAAAGCGCAGCGTAGATTGAAGCATCGCCTGGATTCCCGCTTTCGCGGGAATGACACTGGAAGGAACACCGCCCAGTCGTTTCACCCGAGCGTCGAATTGGCTTTGCCCCTGCGGAATCGAGCGGCTAGAGCCTGTCGCCATGTCGAGTATTGACCGTGACAGACCCTATGCCGGCTACTTCGCCGGGCGCGAGCATCGCTTCGCGCTGCGCGTCTATTTCGAGGACACCGACACCGGGCAGATCGTCTATCACGCCAACTATCTGAAATTCATGGAGCGCGCGCGCTCCGACATGCTGCGTGAGGCCGGTATCGATCAGCGCATGGCACTGGATTCGGGTCTGGGCGTTTATGCGGTCACCGATCTCGGCATCAAATATCGGCGTCCCGCGAAGCTGGACGACGATCTGCTGGTGGCGAGCACGGTGGAGGAAGTTCGCGCGGCTTCGTGCCGTATTCATCAGAGAGTCATGCGCGGGGATGAGATACTGGTCGAAGCGGACGTCGTCGCCGCCTTCCTCTCTCCACAAGGGAAGCCCAGGCGACAGCCGCAAGCCTGGGTCGATGCGTTCAAGCGGCTGATATGAAGGGACATTGATACCGCGATGGAATCGATCATGTTGAATATGGATGCCGCCACCCTGTCCCCGGTGGCGCTGTTCATGCAGGCCGACTGGGTGGTCAAGGGCGTGATGCTCGGGCTGCTGTTTGCCAGCATCTGGACCTGGGCGATCATCATCGGCTTCTGGGCAAAGCTCAAGCGACTGAGCAAGGGCTCGGACCGCTTCGAACGCGACTTCTGGAAGGCCGACGATATCGATCGTTTCCACACCGCCACCAGTAATTCCGATCTGCCGAGCGCGAAGGTGTTCGACGCCGGCCTCACCGAATGGCGCCGCTCGACGGGCGGCAACGCGATCGACCGCGACGGCACCCGCGCGCGCCTCGCCACCGCGATGGGCAGCGCGGTCGCGCATCAGATCGACGAGCTGTCGGACCGGCTCAACATCCTCGCCACCGTCGGCGCAGTGGCGCCGTTTGTCGGGCTGTTCGGCACGGTCTGGGGCATCATGCGCAGCTTCACCGCGATCGCCGCCGAGCAGAATTCGAGCCTCGCGGTCGTCGCACCCGGCATTGCCGAGGCGCTGTTCGCAACCGCGATCGGGCTGTTCGCCGCGATCCCCGCGGTGATCGCGTTCAACCGCTTCAGCCACGGCATCAACCGGCTCGAGGCGCGTCTCAACCGTTTTGCCGACGGTTTCCACACCACGCTCAGCCGTGAACTGGAGATGGCCAACTGATGGCGATGGGTCCCCTTCCCTCCCGCGCAGGGCGCGGTCGCCGCGCGCCGATGGCAGAGATCAACGTCACCCCGCTGGTCGACGTGATGCTCGTGCTGCTCATCATCTTCATGGTGACCGCGCCGCTGCTCGTCACCGGCGTGCCCGTGAACCTGCCCGACAGCCGCGCGGGCGCGCTCGAGCCCGACAAGAAGCCGATCCAGATCTCGCTCGACAATGAAGGCCGCGTCTTCGTCGACGATCAGGAGGTGATGGAGGCCGAGCTTCCCACCATCCTCGAATCGAAGCGTCCGGCGGCGGGCAGCGAGGATCCGCAGGTCTTCCTGCGCGCCGATCGCGGGCTCGATTATGGCCGTGTGATGCGCGTGATGGGCGAACTCAACCGTGCGGGTCTCAACAAGGTGTCGCTCGTCACCACCGGCGCGGAGCAGGCCGGCTGATGATGGACCGCGTCGAGAAGGCGGGGGTTGGGATAGCCATTGCCGGCCATGCCGTGCTGTTCGGCCTGTTGTCGGTCGGCTTTCTCGCCACGCCCAATCCCGCCAATCTCAAGCAGAAGCCGATCGAGGTGACGCTGACCGACGAGGTTGCGCTCGAAAGCACTGCGCCCGATCCGATCTCCGAGCCGCCCGCCGCGCTCTCGCCCGAACCTGCTCCGCTCGACATGCCCGCACCCGAGGCGCAGCCCGCACCGCCCGAGCCCGAACCGCTCAAGCGCGCCGAGGCAAAGCCCGCACCGGCGCCCAAGCCCGCCGAGAAGAAGCCGGCAGAGAAGCCGAAGCCCGAAAAGGCCGCGGCCAAGCCCGCGCCCAAGAGCCCCACCAAGCCGCAGGCAACCGCCGAACCGCAACGCAAGAGCCGGCTCAGCCGCGACATCGTCGCGGGTCTGACCGACGCACCCACACAGACCCGCGCGACGGGCACGCCCGCGCAGAAGGCGGGGCCGGCGGTGCAGTCCGCACTCGCCGCCGAGGTGCTGCGCCAGCTGAAGCCGCACTGGACCGCGCCCACCGGCGCCGATGCAGACAAGCTCAAGACGTTTCTCGAGATCACCCTCGCCCGCGACGGCACGGTCACCAATGTCGAGTTTCTGAACCAGACGGGGGTGACCGCCAGCAACCGCGCGCAGGCGCAGCTGCACAAGGAACGCGCGATCAAGGCAGCGCGGCTCGCGTCGCCGTTCAAGCTGCCGCCGCAATATTACGACGCATGGAAAGTTCTCAGCCCGATCGGTTTTGACAAGAGGCTATCACAATGACCCATTTCAAGCTGCTCACCACCGGTTTCGCCGCGGCATTGCTGACCGCCATTCAGCCGGCGGCAGCCCAGCTCAGCGTCGACGTCACCGACGAAAGCGGAAATGATCTCGTCATCGCGATCCCCGCGATGCCGACACCGCAGAGCGCGCAGACCGCGGCGGGCACCACCGATGCGCTCGGCCGGCAGGTCGCAGAGGTCGTCGCCTCGGATCTCCGCAACAGCGGGCTCTTCCGTCCGGTCGGCCCCGGCGGCGTCCGCGCCATCTCCTTCCCCGAGGTGACCGCACCGCAGTTCGATTACTGGCCCGGCACGGGCGCGCAGGCGCTCGTTCAGGGCTTTGTCCGCGCCAATGGCGACGGCAACCTCACCGTGGGCTGCTATCTCTACGACGTTGCGCTGCGCAGCGAGCTGGTGCGGCAGGGCTTCGTCATCCAGCCTTCGGACTGGCGCCGCGCCGCGCACAAATGCGCCGACACCATCTACGCGCGCCTGTCGGGCGAAAGCCCCTTCTTCGACAGCCGCATCGCGTACATCGCCGAGACCGGCCCCAAGGGGAACCGCACCAAGCGCCTCGCGATCATGGATTCGGACGGGGCCAACCACCGCTTCATCACCAACGGCCAGGCGATCGCGCTCACCCCGCGCTTCTCGCCCGACTACAAGCAGATTGTCTATCTCAGCTATCTCAACAGCCGCCCGCGCGTGTTCATCTACGATATCGGCACGGGCAAGCAGCGCCTGGTGTACGAGGCGCCGGGCGCGACGATCGCGCCGCGCTTCTCGCCCGATGGCAGGACGATCCTTTTCTCGATGGCGACGGGCGGCAACACCGACATCTATTCGATCGCCGCGACGGGGGGCAGCCCGCGGCGGCTGACCACCGCACCGGGGATCGACATCGGCGGCAGCTTCTCGCCCGACGGCTCGCAGATCGTGTTCGAGAGCGATCGCTCGGGCAGCCAGCAGCTCTACATCATGAATGCCGACGGCTCGAACCAGCGCCGGATCAGCTTCGGCGGCGGGCGCTATGCGACCCCCGAATGGAGCCCGCGCGGCGACCTGATCGCCTTCACCAAGATGGCGGGCAACTTCCGGGTCGGCGTGATGACGCCCGGCGGCGGCGACGAACGGCTGCTGACCAACAGCTGGCAGGACGAGGCGCCGACCTGGTCGCCCAATGGCCGCGTCATCCAGTTCTTCCGCACCAGTCAGGGCCGCGGCGGCACCTCGAGCGTGTGGCAAGTCGACCTCACCGGGGTGAACGAGCGCAAGATTCCGACGCCCGTCGATGGTTCGGACCCCGCCTGGGGTCCCATTCTTCCCTGATCGAAGGAACCAAAAACCGGGGTTTGGGTTGACCCCGTAATGATTTTGGTCGACCAGAACGCCCGACAGGTGGGCAATTTTTGTTTGTAGTAAAAGGAGAAAGAAATGGCCCGTCTGGGTAGCAAGATCATCCTCGCGGCGAGCCTTGTCGCGCTCGCCGCGTGCGCCAAGAAGGCGCCCGAGCAGCTGCCGCCGCCGCCTGCGGCCGAACAGCCGGCCGAAACCCCCGATTCGGGCGTCGGCACCGCGCCCGTGCCGGGCTCGCAGGCCGATTTCCTCGCCAAGGTCTCGTCGGACAAGATCTATTTCGATCTCGACAAGTACGATGTCGATGCCGAGGATCAGGCGACGCTGTCGAGCCAGGCGCAGTGGCTGCAGCAATATCCGAACGTCCGCGTGACGATCGAGGGCCATGCCGACGAGCGCGGCACGCGCGAATACAACCTCGCGCTCGGCGAGCGCCGCGCCAACGCCGCGAAGAACTATCTCGCGTCGCTGGGCATCGCGGCCTCGCGCATCTCGGTGATCTCGTACGGCAAGGAGCGCCCCGAGGCGCTGGGTTCGGACGAGGCCAGCTGGGCGCGCAACCGTCGCGCGGTGACCGTCACCGTCCAGTAAGCGCATCCGCAAGCGTTGACGAAGGCCGTCGGGGCGATGCCCCGGCGGCCTTTTTCGTTGCGCATCACCCTTCATTGTCATTCCCGCGAATGCGGGAATCCAGGCGATGCCGGACGTGGCCGGTGCGGCTGCAGCACTGTCTGGATTCCCGCTTTCGCGGGAATGACAATGAGAGGTTCGATCTCTCTTGCGTCACCCCTCCTCATGATATAATGATGATATCACAATTATGGAGGACGACATGACCGAGGGGAAATCAGCCGCGTCGCTCAATGCCAGCAGCGAGCGGCCGGCAAGCACGCAGAGCGGCTATCTGATGCTTTTGCTGCTGCTGGTCGCGATCGCGGCGGAGGCCTGGGGATTCATCCAGTTCGCCAGCAACCAGCAGAGCAGCACCGTCGTGACCGTGATGATCGTCGCGGTGCTCGCCTTCATCCTGATCCTGCCGGGCTTCTACCTGATCCAGCCCAACCAGGCCGCGGCGATCCTGCTGTTCGGCGATTATCGTGGCACCGATCGCACCGCGGGGCTACGCTGGGTGCTCCCCTGGCTCACCCGCACCAAGATCTCGGTGCGCGTCCACAACATCACCTCGGACAAATTGAAGGTGAACGACCTGCGCGGCAATCCGATCGAGATCGCCTCCAACGTCGTATGGCGCGTCACCGACTCCGCACAGGCGCTGTTCGACGTCGACGACTACAAGCAGTTCGTCCACATCCAGATCGAGAGCGCGGTCCGCGCGATCGGCTCGCGCTACCCCTATGACGATATCGAGCACAAGGAAGTGACGCTGCGCGGCGATGCCGAGCATGTCAGCGAGGAACTGCGCATCGAGTTGCAGGAGCGCGTGCAGATCGCGGGAGTCACGATCGACGAATGCCGCCTCACGCATCTCGCCTATGCGCAGGAGATCGCGCAGGCGATGCTGCGCCGCCAGCAGGCCGAGGCGGTGATCGCAGCGCGCAAGAAGCTCGTCGAGGGTGCGGTGTCGATGGTCGAGACCGCGCTCGAGCAGCTGAGCGCCAAGAACGTCGTCCACCTCGATGACGAGCGCAAGGCCGCGATGGTTTCCAACCTGATGGTCGTGCTGTGCGGCGAGCGTGACACCCAGCCCGTCGTCAATACCGGCACGCTGTACCAGTAAGGCTCCGGACCTTGGCCGCTCCTCCCAAAAAGGCGTTTCCGCTGCGCCTCGAACCCGCGCTGTTCGCGGCGCTCGAGCGCGCCGCGGCCAGCGACCTCAGGAGCGTCAACGCCCAAATCGAGATATTGCTTCGCGAAGCGCTCGCGCGGCGCGGGGTCAAGGTCGCCGCCCCCGAGCAGCGCCCGCGCGGCAGACCCCCCAGGAAGAGCGAGGACGACGAGGCATGATGGGCCCCTTGACCCGCGCCAGGCACCGGCCCTGGCTCGTCGCCATCAGCGCCGCGCTACTCACCATCGGGATTGCGCTGGCGCTCTCGGCATAGCGCCCCTTCCAACCACGTCGCCCCAGCGAAAGCTGGGGCCTATCAACCAGATCGCGCTTCGTCCTGTGGGAGATGCCAGCTTTCGCTGGCGTGACGTGGTGTGAAATCGGTCGGGCTCCCGCGTCTCACCGGAGCCCGACCGCTATCAGTGCACGAAGCGCGCCACCACGTCGCGGTACGAGCGACTGACCTTCACCTGCGCGCCCGAATCGAGCACGAGGAAGCATTCGCCGTTGGTGTGCGGCTTGACCTGCTTGACGAGGTCGAGATTGACGATCGTCGAGCGGTGGACGCGCTGGAAGCGGCGCGGATCGAGCCGCTTCTCCAGATCCTTCATCGTCTCGCGCAGGATCAGCGTGTTGTCGCCGGTATAGATGCACATGTAATCGCCCGCGGCGTCGATGCGTTCGATCGAATCGACGTCGACGCGGAAGATCTGCCCGCGATCCTTGATGTTGATCAGCTTCTCATAGCGGCTCGACGCGTGCGCCTCATGGCTTTCGCCCATCGACTCCGCAGCCTCGGGCGCCACCTCGGTAAGCACTTCCTTGAGCCTTTCGGCCTCTTCCTGCCCGCGCTTCTCGGCGAGGCGCTGGCGCACGCGCTCGAGCGTGTCAGCAAGCCTTTCGGGCTCGACGGGCTTCATCAGATAGTCGGTCGCCTGCGCCTCGAAGGCGCGGATCGCGTGATCCGAATAGGCGGTCACGAAGACGAAGAGCGGCGGCTCAACCTCCATCATTCCCTGCACGACGGAGAAACCGTCGAAACCGGGCATCTGGATGTCGAGGAACACCAGATCAGGCTTGTTGGTCTTGATCGAGCGGATGGCCTCGCGGCCATTCAGGCAGGTATCGACGATTTCAACATCGTCATGGGCTTCCAGTCTCAGTTGAAGCCCCTGAATCGCAAGGGGTTCATCATCGACCAGAATGGTACGTATCGTCATGCGGCCACTTTCGGCTGTTCTTCCACCAGTAACGGGAACTCGATGACAACGCTGAACCCGCCCGTTGGTTTCGAGCCGGCATCAAAACGATGCTCGGGCCCGAACGCCTGGGCAAGACGGTCGCGTATATTAGCGAGACCCACTCCGGTTGAATAGCTGGGCCTGAGGACCGCCCCGTTCAACCCCGGCCCTGTATCCGACACGGTGATCTGCACCCGATCTCCGGCAAGCCGCGCGTCCACCGAGATGTCCGCACCCTCTTCCTGCGGTGTGACCGCATATTTGATCGCATTCTCGACGAGCGGCTGGAGCAGCAGCGAGGGCAGCCGTGCCTTGGCGACGCGCTCGTCGACCGTGAAATGCGTGCGCAGCCGGTCTTCGAAGCGCATCTTCTCGATCTCGAGATAGAGCTTCAGCGTCTCCACTTCTTGCGCGATCGTCACCTGCGCGGTGGGCTCGTTGGCAAGCGTGTAGCGCAGGAAGGAAGAGAGGCGCGACAGCATCGCATTAGCGCGCTCGGTTTGCTTCAGGAGCACCAGCGTCGAGATCGAATTGAGCGTGTTGAACAGGAAATGCGGGTTGAGCTGGTAGCGCAGCATCGCGAGCTGCGCCGCGCTCGCCTGACTGTCGAGCTTGACGAGCTGGTCGGCCTGTTCCTCGACGATCAGGTAGAAATTGATCGCGTAATAGAGCGAGGACCACGCCGCGAGGATGGTAAGGTCGAGGAACAGGTAGCCGACGACAAGGTTGGTCGCGAGCGGCGTCGGCCGGTTGATCGTCGAGAACACCCAGGCGTCGATCGTCGCATAGAGCAATGTGCCGATCACCACCGCGCCCACCGACACGCCCCATGTGACGAGCCGCGGCCGGTCGATCACGAGGCGGAAGACCACGGCGAGGATCAGCGTCAGCGAATAGCCCGTCACCACATGGATCAACAGCGGCACCAGCGATTCCAGCGGCAGGCCGTTGGAATAGCTCGAGATCGCGCGCAGCACGAGATAGCCCGCCCAGCCGCCCGACTGCAGGTTCCAGAACGCCCGGTTCTTGTCGTCGAAGAACGGCTTTTCGATCAGGCCAACGCGCGCCATGCACCCGCAATATGCGATTGCGCGGCCTTCGGGAAGCCGTTGCGTCGACAGCATTTCGGGCGCATAGCCCCGCGCCATGCAGGCGATCCGCGCACGGATGACGGGAGAGAACAGGGCGTTCGCGCTCTGGATCGTCGCGAGCGCGCTGATGCTGCGCATGCTCGTCCCCGCGGGCTGGATGCCGAGCACCAGTGCCGGTGGCGCAATGCGGATCACGCTGTGCACCGGCCAGGGCATGGTCGAGGCATGGGTCGCCAGGGACGGTACGCTCCACGACAAGGCGCCGCAGAAATCAGAGCCCAAGACCGATCAGCCCTGTTCCTTTGCGGGGCTCGGCATGGCGCTGGCCGATGCGCCCGCGATCGCGCTCGATGCGCCCGTCCACTTCGTCGCACCCGTCATCATCGCCATTCCAGCCGCGGTCGCGATCGGACAAGGGCTCGCCGCGCCGCCGCCCCCCGCGATCGGACCACCCGCCACCCTCTGAGCCCCCTTCGCGCCCGATTTTCCGGGTCGCCGCCGTTTGTTCAGAGGAATTTCAATCATGACGCCGCTTATCCGCGCGCTTTCGGGCGCGTCGTTCATCATTTTCGCCGCCATCGCGACCCCCGCGCTCTATCGAGCCGTGTGGCGCTGGCATTTCTATGCCGGGCTGATCGTGCTGCCCGTGCTCGCCTGGATGGCGGTGACGGGCGCGCTCTATCTCTACAAGCCCGAGGCGGTCGGGCAACAGACCAAGGGCCGTGTCACGCGCATCGCGCGCCCCGCCGATGACGAGCAAAGCTGGCGGATGACCGTCCAACGCCCGGACGGCACGCGCCGCATGCTGTTCGTCGATCCCGCGCTTGGCCTCGTCATGGGCGATGTGCCCGATGGCGGGGTGATGAAGACCGTCAAGGACCTCCACAGCCTGATCATCACGGGGCCCATCGGCAATACGCTCGTCGAGATCGTGGCCGGCTGGACGATCCTGCTTTGCCTCACAGGCTTCTATCTGTGGTGGCCGCGCAAGGGCCAAAAGGTGCTGGCGCTGCGCGGGCGCCCGCAGGGGCGCCTGTTCTGGCGCGATCTCCACGCCTCGACCGGAGCGATCGCGGGCGCGGTGATCCTGTTCCTCGCGACCACGGGCATGCCGTGGTCAGGCATATGGGGCGAGGCGCTTCAGTCCGCCGTCACACGCGCCGGCGGCGGGCGCCCGGCCGTCCCCGGCCCCACCCCTGCCGACCATGGCGAACACCATGCCC
>NZ_JBYSXE010000075.1:0-11609 GCF_058781925.1 Sphingobium sp. FW306-1B-F04DB
CCGCAGACGAAATCCTCGCCTCCGTCAAACGCTTCTGCCAAAAAACAATGAGCCGAACTTCAGATTCAGATGACTAGATCGGGCCATCCTTTACCGCCTCCATCGCGACGAAGGTCGACGTGCTGGCGACATGGGGCAGGCTTGAGATTTTCTCTCCCAGCACCTCGCGATATTTCTTGATGTCGGTGGTGCGGACCTTGAGCAGATAGTCGAAGCTGCTCGCGATCATGTGGCACTCCTCGACCTCGCGGACACTGCGGACGCCGCGGTTGAATTCCTCGAGCGCCTGTTCGCGCGTGTCGGAGAGCTTTACCTCGGTAAATGCGATATGATCCATGCCGAGTTTCGCGGGGTTCACGACCGCACGGAAGCCGAGGATGACGCCATCGTCGATCAACCGTTTCAGCCGCACCTGGCACGGCGTCTTCGATAACCCGACGCGTGCGGCAAGTTCGGTCACGGAGATCCGGCCGTCCTGCGACAAAATGCTGATGATCTTGAGGTCGAAATGGTCAAGATGCCTATCTAAGAGGGTCGTATTGGCCATTAGGTCTCCAGCACTTGCAAAATTTGGATCAATTGCCTGCCTTCTATAGTTTCAAAAGTCTGAATGCCAGAACTCGCTTTGCTAATATGCGAGCTGTTATCATTCGAGAGTGCCTCGCCATGCAGAATGCCCCCTCCAGCGCCCCCATGTTTTCGAATTTCGCGCCCGCCATTCACGAGCAGACGCCGCTGAGACAGGCAATTACGGCCGCCTATCGGCGCAGCGAGCCCGAGTGCCTTGCGCCGCTGGTCGAGCAGGCAACGCTCCCCGAGGCGGTGACCTCGGCTGCCGCGCGCACCGCGTTCGACCTGATCACCGCGCTGCGCGCCAAGCACAAGGGCACCGGGGTTGAAGGGCTGGTGCAGGAATATGCGCTGTCGAGCCAGGAGGGCGTGGCGCTGATGTGCCTTGCCGAAGCGCTGCTGCGCATTCCCGACGATGCGACTCGCGACGCGCTTATCCGCGACAAGATCGCCGATGGCGACTGGAAGGCGCATCTGGGGGGCGGACGTTCGCTGTTCGTCAACGCCGCCACCTGGGGTTTGGTCGTCACGGGCAAGCTCACCAGCAGCGTCAACGACAGCGGCCTCGCTGCCGCACTCACGCGCCTGATCGCCCGCTGCGGCGAACCCGTGATCCGGCGCGGCGTCGACATGGCGATGCGGATGATGGGCGAACAGTTCGTCACTGGCGAGACCATCGCCGAGGCGCTCAAGCGTGCGCGCCCGCTCGAAGAGCGCGGCTTCGCCTACAGCTACGACATGCTGGGCGAGGCGGCGACGACCGCAGCGGACGCGGCGCGCTACCTCACCGATTACCAGCGCGCGATCCACGCCATCGGCGCGGCCTCGGACGGGCGCGGCATCTATTCAGGGCCGGGCATCTCGATCAAGCTCTCCGCGCTCCATCCGCGCTATGCGCGCGCGCAGGCCGATCGCGTGATGGGGGAACTGCTGCCCAATGTGAAGGCACTGGCGGTGCTCGCGAAATCCTATGACATCGGCTTCAATATCG
Organism: Sphingobium sp. FW306-1B-F04DB; assembly: GCF_058781925.1. NCBI lineage: Bacteria > Pseudomonadati > Pseudomonadota > Alphaproteobacteria > Sphingomonadales > Sphingobiaceae > Sphingobium > Sphingobium sp. FW306-1B-F04DB. Next base: position 1,562 of record NZ_JBYSXE010000075.1, read on the forward strand.
ACGCCGAGGAGGCCGACCGGCTCGAGCTCTCGCTCGACCTGCTCGAGGAACTCGCGCTCGATCCCGATCTCGCGGGCTGGAACGGGCTCGGCTTCGTCGTCCAGGCCTATGGCAAGCGCTGCCCCTTCGTGCTCGACTATATCATCGACCTTGCGAAGCGCGCAGGCCGCCGGATCATGGTGCGGCTCGTGAAGGGCGCCTATTGGGATGCCGAGATCAAGCGTGCCCAGGTCGACGGACTCGCCGATTTCCCGGTCTATACGCGCAAGATCCACACCGACGTCGCCTATATCGCGTGTGCGCGGAAGCTGCTCGCCGCGACCGACGTGATCTTCCCGCAGTTCGCGACGCACAATGCGCAGACGCTGGCGACGATCCATCACATGGCGGGGCCAGATTTCACGATGGGCAAATACGAGTTCCAGTGCCTCCACGGCATGGGCGAGCCGCTCTATGACGAGGTCGTCGGCAAGGACAAGCTCGATCGCCCGTGCCGCATCTATGCGCCCGTTGGCACGCACGAGACTCTGCTTGCCTATCTCGTCCGGCGCCTGCTCGAGAACGGCGCCAATTCGTCATTCGTCAACCGGATCTCCGATCCCGATGTGCCTGTGTCGGAACTGGTCGCGGATCCCGTCGCGCGCGTCCGCGCGATGTCCCTGATTGGCGCGAAGCACGACCAGATAGCGCTACCTGCCCAAATTTATGGGGAGCGCGCCAACAGCGCGGGCCTCGACCTGTCCGACGAACAGCAGCTGGCAAGTCTCGACGAGGCGCTCCGCGCCAGCGTCGATGTTGACTGGCGCGCGGTGCCCGAGGGGCGCAACGCGGGCGATGATGTGCAGGAGGTACGCAATCCCGCGGATCATCGCGACGTCGTCGGAAGCGTCATTCATGCGACGCCCGCCGATGTCGCCGGGGCGACCGCACGCGCACAGGCCGCGCTGGCGCATTGGAGCATTGTGCCCCCCGTCGAGCGCGCCGCGCGCCTCGAGCGTGCCGCCGAAATCATGCAGGATCGCATGCCGACGCTGCTCGGGCTGATCGTGCGCGAGGCGGGCAAGTCGCTCCCCAACGCCATCGCGGAGGTGCGCGAGGCGATCGACTTCCTGCGCTATTACGCGCAGCAGGCGCGCCGCACGCTCGGCCCCGTCCATGCGCCGCTTGGGGTGGTGACGTGCATCAGCCCGTGGAACTTCCCGCTGGCAATCTTCACCGGCCAGATCGCGGCCGGGTTGGTCGCGGGCAATCCGGTGCTCGCCAAGCCCGCCGAAGAGACCCCGCTGATCGCAGCAGAGGGCGTCCGCATCTTGCACGAGGCCGGAATTCCCGCCGACGTGCTCCAGCTGCTTCCCGGCGAGGGCGATGTCGGCGCCGCGCTCGTCGGCGCGCCTGAAACCGCCGCGGTGATGTTCACCGGATCGACCGAGGTCGCGCGGCTGATCCAGAAGCAGCTGGCCGCGCGCGTTTCGGCGGCGGGCAGGCCCGTGCCGCTCGTGGCCGAAACCGGCGGCCAGAATGCGATGATCGTCGATTCCTCGGCGCTGGCCGAACAGGTGGTGGGTGACGTCATCGCGTCGGCGTTCGACAGCGCGGGCCAACGCTGCTCGGCGCTGCGTGTCCTCTGCCTTCAGGAAGACGTCGCCGATCGCATTCTCGAAATGCTCAAGGGCGCGCTCAGGGAGCTCAGCATCGGCCGCACCGACCGGCTGAGCACCGATATCGGCCCCGTGATTACCGCCGAGGCCAAGGCCAATCTCGAGGCGCATATCGAGCGCATGCGGGGGCTTGGACGTCCGGTCGAGCAGATTGCGCTTGCGGGCGAGACGACGCACGGCACCTTCGTCCCGCCGACGATCATCGAGCTCGACACGCTTGCCGACCTGACGCGAGAGGTGTTCGGCCCCGTGCTTCACGTCATCCGCTATCGCCGCAGCAAGCTCGATGCGCTGATCGACCAGATCAATGCCAGCGGCTATGGGCTCACCTTCGGCCTCCACACCCGGCTCGACGAGACGGTGGCGCACGTCACTTCGCGCGTGCAGGCGGGCAATCTCTATATCAACCGCAACATCATCGGCGCGGTGGTCGGGGTTCAGCCCTTTGGGGGGCGCGGGCTTTCGGGCACCGGCCCCAAGGCGGGCGGGCCGCTCTATCTCGGCCGGCTCGTCACGGTTGCGCCGGTTCCGCCGCAGCACAGCTCGACCAGGACCGATGCCGCGCTGCTCGATTTTGCGGCGTGGCTCGACGATGGGGGGCGCGGTGAAGCCGCCGAACGCGCGCGCCAGCTGGGCGAGCAGTCTGCGCTGGGCCTCGAGATCGAGCTGGCGGGGCCGGTGGGGGAGAAAAATGTCTACACGTTGCATCCGCGCGGGCGCGTCCTGCTGATGCCGCAGACCGAGCAGGGACTGCTCGATCAACTCTCGGCGGTGCTCGCGACGGGCAATCACGCGGTGATTCATGCGCCCCAGGCGCTGCGGCGTGCGCTTGAAGCCGTCCCGGGCAGCGTCCGGGCCCGGATGGCATGGGGTGACGACTGGATCCGGCAGGGCCCCTATTCAGGCGCGCTGGTCGAGGGAGATGGCCAAAGCGTGATCACCGCACAGAACGGCATCGCCACACTGCCCGGGCCGATCGTGCTGACACAGGCGACAGCGCCCGGCGCCGGCACGCCGGCAGACTATTGCCTGCAATGGCTGCTCGAGGAGGTTTCGGTCTCGATCAACACGACCGCGGCGGGCGGCAATGCGAGCCTGATGTCGATCGGCTAGCGGGGACGGACGAGGCCAAGGGGGCAGCGCAGTGGCGCGGCGCTGCCCCGGAAATCGACACGACCTTCACAGCCATTTGAGCCTCGATCGATCTGGTGCCGTGGCAGGCGCGACGATGCGCGCAATTACGGCGTTCCACGGTCACGAATGAGGGGGCTGCCCCGGTGGGGCGGAGAAGGTTTGGTGGACGCACTAGGGCTCGAACCTAGGACCCGCTGATTAAGAGTCAGCTGCTCTACCAACTGAGCTATGCGTCCACACTGGCCTTGAGAACCGGCGGCCCGGAGGGCTGCGCGATCAAGAGGCGTGCCCTCTAGCAGCGGATTCGCCGCCTTGCAAACCCTAATTCAATCAAAATTCGATCGCCGCTGCGAACCGCGATCGATCGACATCAGGATGCCGACGCAGATCATTACGGTCATCATCGCCGAGCCGCCGAAGGAGAAGAGCGGGAGCGGGATTCCGACGACGGGCGCGAGTCCCATCACCATCATCAGGTTGATCGCCACGTAGAAGAAGATCGTCGTCGCGAGCGATGCCGCGGTCAGCCGCGCGAACCGCGTCTGCGCGCGCTGGCCGACGCGAAGCCCCCAGCGCACGACCATGATGAAGCCGATGATGATCGCGAGGCCGCCGACCAGGCCCCATTCCTCCGCCATCGTCGCGAACACGAAGTCGGTATGACCCTCGGGGAGATAATCGAGATGGCTCTGGCTGCCGTTGAGGAAGCCCTTGCCAAAGATGCCGCCGGATCCGATCGCGATCTTGGACTGGCTGATATGATAGCCCGCACCCAGCGGATCGCTTTCCGGATCGAGGAAGATCAGCACGCGCTTCTGCTGATATTCGTGGAGCATCGAAAAGGCGATCGGCACGGCGGCGGCAAGCGCGAGCCCGCCGCCGATGAAGATCCACAGCGGCAATCCCGCGAGGAACATCACGGTCAGTCCGCCAGCCGCGATCATCAGCGAGGTGCCGAGATCGGGCTGGATCATCACGAGAAAGAGTGGGACGCCGATCGCGAGTGCCGGCGGCCAGATCGCTGACCAGCTGCGGATCTGGCCGACGGGAAGCAGATCATAATAGCGCGCAAGGGCGAGCACGATCGCGAGTTTCATCATCTCGGATGGCTGGATCCGGATGAAACCGAGATCGAGCCAGCGCTGGCTGCCCCCTCCGACGAAGCCGAGCATCTCGACGAGGATCAGCAGCACCAGGATGGCGACATAGAGCGGGAAGGCCGCCGCCTTCCACGCGCGCTCGGGGACGCGCGACAGCACCAGCGCCATCACGAGAAAGACGCAGAAGCGGAGCCCTTGCGAGAACGCCCATGGCCTCAGGCTGCCGCCCGCCGCCGAATAGAGCACGATGAGGCCGAAGGAGGTGATCCCGATGATCAGCAGCAGCGGCTTCCAGGGCAGGCGGGCGAGCGGGGCGGGGACGAGCGAATTACTGGTCATTCGGCATCCTCGGCAGCGGGCGCGGCAGGGCGCGCGACCGCATTGCTGGCGTTGGCGGCGGTGGCAGCGTTCGTGGCATTCGACGCGTTGGCGACCGCCGCATCGGCATGTGCTGCAGCGGCCGCGGGATCGGCCGCCGCCTCGCGCGCCGCCTTGTAACGCGCGGCATCGGCCGCCATGCGCTTGCCGATATCGCCGCCCCATTCGACTTCGAAGGCTTCGAGCTTGGCCATCGCCTTGGCGGGATCGAACAGATAGAGCAAAGTGTCGCTTGCTACCGGGGCGGCGGCGCCCGATCCCGACATGCCATGCTCGATCACCACCGCGGCGGCATAGCGCGGATTGTCGACCGGCGCGAAACAGACGAACAGGCCGTGATCGCGGAATTTCCAGGGGATGCCCAGGCCACGCCGCGCGCCGCCCTTGAAGTTGCGGACCTGCGCCGTGCCTGTCTTGCCGCCCATGCGGATGCCCTCGAGCGGCAGCCGGCTCCGCCCGGCGGTGCCCGCGCCGTTGACGACCTCGTCCATGCCCGAACGGACCTTGGCGAGATGTTCGGGCGAAAAGGGCAGGGGAGCGGGCGGCTTTACGTCGCCCGTCACCGCCAGCCGCGGCACCAGCATGCGCCCCGAGGCGACGCGCGCTGCCATCACCGCGAGCTGCAGCGGGCTCACCTGAAGATAGCCCTGTCCGATCGAGGTGTTGAGCGTGTCAGACACGCTCCATTCCTGCTTGTAGCGGCGCTGTTTCCAGGCGGGATCGGGCACCGTTCCGTATTTCTGCGAGGGCATGGGCAGCGCATATTCGGTGCCAAGCCCCATGGTGTGCGCGACCTGAGCGATCGCGTCGATCCCCGCGCGCCGCCCCATCGTGTAGAAATAGGTGTTGCAGCTCTTGGCGATCGCGGTGTGCATGTTCATCGGCCCGTGCCGGCTGAGGCAGGCGAAGCGACGATTGCCGAGCTGATAGCCGCCGCCGCAATAGACGATATCGTCGGGATCGACGCCCGCCTGCTGGAGCGCCAGCGCGGTGATCGGCTTGAAGGTCGATCCGGGCGGGTAGAGCCCCTGGAGCGACTTGTTCATCAGCGGAACGCGCTCGTCCTCCGACAGCATGCTCCATTCGGCATGGCTGATACCGTCGGAAAAGCTGTTGGGATCGTAACAGGGCATCGATGCCATCGCGAGGACATCGCCATTGGTGCAGTCGATCACGATACAGGCGCCCGACTGGGTGCCGAGGCGCCGCGCGGCATAGGCCTGGAGCCCCGCATCGATCGTCAGCTTGACCGGGTTGCCCGGCGTGTCGGGACGCGTCGCCAGCTCGCGCACCAGCTTGCCGCGCGCGGTGACCTCGGTGCGCTTGGCGCCGGGAAGGCCACGCATCCGGTCGTTGAGCATCTTCTCGATGCCGTCCTTGCCCACCTTGAAGCCGGGGGTGATGAGCAGCGGATCCTTCGACTTCTCGTAATCCTTGGCCGAGGCGGCGCCGACATAGCCGACAAGGTGCCCGACCGCGGCGCCATCGGGGTAGAAGCGCGAATAACCGCGTGCGGGCGCCGCGCCGGGAAGGTCCGCAAGCCGCACGCTGATCGCCGCATATTGATCATAGGTCAGGCCGTCCGCGACCTGGACGGGCTGGAAGCCGGCTGCCTTGTCGAGATCCTCGAGGATCCGGTCGCGATGATCCTGATCGAGCCCGAGCAGGTTGCCGAGCGCGGTAACGACCCGTTCGCGATCGGTGACGCGGTCGGGGATGAGGTCGACGCGGAAATCAGTGCGGTTGATCGCGATTGGCTTGCCATAGCGGTCCACGATCCATCCGCGCCGCGGCGGGATGAGTGTGAGGTTGACGCGGTTGCTTTCGGACAGCAGCGCGTAACGCTCGTTTTCGGCGATCGACAGCCAGCCCATGCGCGTTGCGAGCAGCGCGCCGATGCCCGCCTGCACGCCGCCGAGAAAGAGCGTGCGCCGGGTAAAGGAAAGCGATTGCTGGGCCTCCGACAGGATCGGGCGCTGGCGTTTCATCGACCTCGTTTCATCACGACAGGCGCCAGCGATCAAGCAGCGCGCAAAGGCGCGCCACCGCGGGGAAGATCAGGACCGACAACACCATCTGCGGCACAATCTGCACCACCGTTCCGTTGCCCCCCGTCGCATTGGCGGTGACGAGGCCGCCAATGAGGCAGAAGATAATCGCGGCCGCGGCGATGAGCCAGTCCTGCCAGTAATCGCGCCACACCATGCGTCGGTCCGCCAGGTCGATCCCGAGCAGGACGAGCGTCCAGAGCAGCATCGCGCTGCCGATCGGCTGGCCGCTGAACAGATCGTCGACGAGCCCCAGCGGCAGGCCGATCCAGACGGGCCACAATTCGGGACGCAGCAGTCGCCACGCAAGCAGCATCATCAGCCCGAAGGGGGGCAGGATCGGCTGTGTCGCGATGATGGGGAGGACGACCGTCGCCGAACCGACAATCGTACTGAACACGGGCAGGGTCCGCCCCCGCAGTCGCGCGATCCGTTCTTCTCCGTCCGAGCGGATGCGCGGACTCATTCGGCGCCGTCCTCGGGTGGGCTCACGGGCGCGTTGGCGACCGCGGGGACGAAGACCGGCAGCACCACCGCAAAGTCGAGCCGCGCGGGATCGGCAAGCGGACGCGCCATCGCGCCATCGCCCGAGGCGGTGATCGCGATCGCGACCGGGATCTTGGGCGGATAGACGCCACCGGTACCGGAGGTGACGAACACGTCGCCAGGCTTGAAGACATTGCCCGTCGCGGTCAGCGCGCGGATGTCGATCGAGCCGTCGCCATTGCCGGTCGCGATCGCGGGCATGCCGTCGGTGATACGAATGACAGGAACGACATTGCCCGTATCGATGAGCAGCTGCACGCGCGCGGTCCCGCGCCCCACCTCGATGACGCGGCCGACAAGCCCGTCGGGGCCGCGCACCGGCTGCCCCGGGACCACGCCATGCGCGCTGCCCGCGTTGAGGATCGCGAAACGGCGCGAACTCGAAGCCGAAGAGCTGGTCAGCTGCGCCGCGACGATTGCACCTTCATCCGCCTCTACGATGCCGAGCAACCGTTTGAGCCGGCGGTTCTCATAGTCGGTCGCACGCGCCTCGAGCAGCTTGCGGCGCGCCGCGGTCAGTTCCTTGCGCAGCGCCGCGTTCTTGGAGCCCGCGTCGAAATATTCGAGCACCGCAGCGCCGCTTGCCCCCGTCGCGCGCACGCCCGTACGCAGCGCGCTCGAAACCGGGTTCGTGATATCGCTGATCAGCGCCCGGATCGCATTGTGGCCCGCCGGGTCGACCCATGCGGTGACGACCAGCAGCAGGCCGAGCAATGCGCCCGAGACCGCGATGACATAGCCCGCGAACAGGCCGTACTGCGCACGGCGCGAAAAGCCGGGGCGCCGATTTTTGGGCGGCGCCATAAGCGCTTACGCCCCGATCAGGCGGTGAGCAGCACGCCGCGGAAGATCGGATCTTCCAGCGCGCGGCCCGTCCCCAAGGCGACGCAGGTGAGCGGATCGTCGGCGACCGTAACGGGCAGGCCCGTCTCGTCGCGCAGCACTTCGTCGAGCCCGTGCAGCAGCGCGCCACCGCCGGTGAGCACGATGCCCTGGTCGACGATGTCGGCGGCGAGTTCGGGCGCGGTGTTCTCGAGCGCGATGCGTACGCCTTCGACGATCGTGCCGACGGGCTCCGACAGCGCCTCGGCGATCTGCCCCTGGTTGATCGTGATTTCCTTGGGCACCCCGTTGACGAGATCGCGACCCTTGATGTGGATCGTCTTGCCGACGCCATCGAGCGGCATCTTGGCGACACCGACTTCCTGCTTGATGCGCTCGGCGGTGGCTTCGCCGATCAGCAAATTGTGGTTGCGGCGGACATAGGAGACGATCGACTCGTCCATCTTGTCGCCGCCGACGCGGACCGAAGTGGTGTAGGCGAGACCGCGCAGCGACAGCACTGCAACCTCGGTCGTGCCGCCGCCGATGTCGACGACCATCGAGCCGATCGGCTCGGTGACGGGCATGTCGGCACCGATCGCGGCCGCCATCGGCTCCTCGATCAGCCAGACCTGCGAGGCGCCCGCATTGGAAGCGGCGTCACGGATCGCGCGGCGCTCGACCGAGGTCGACCCCGACGGCACGCAGATCACGATCTCGGGGAAGCGCCAGGGGCGCGATTTGCCACCATGCACCTTGTGGATGAAGTGCTTGATCATCTGCTCGGCCACGTCGATGTCGGCGATCACGCCGTCACGCAGCGGGCGGATCGCCTCGATGCTGCCGGGGGTCTTGCCCATCATCAGCTTGGCGTCGTCGCCGACGGCCTTGACCTTCTTGACGCCGTTGATTGTCTCGATCGCGACCACCGAGGGTTCGTTGAGCACGATGCCGCGCCCGCGCAGATACACCACGGTGTTCGCGGTCCCCAGGTCGATCGCCATGTCATGGGACATGAATTTCAGAAATTTCATATGGCGCGAAAAGAACATGTATGTGCCCGTCCAGACTAGTCACTTGACGCACAGCCGAGGCCGCGCCGGTATAAGGGTCCGCTGCGGCGCTTCAGATGTCTGCAAGCACCAATTTTTTTTAGTCAACGCCGGGTCGCGGGATGCCGTCGCTTGGGCTAGACAAAGCCTCATGTCAATACGCCGCCTCCCCGAGCATCTTGTCAACCGAATTGCCGCAGGCGAAGTCGTTGAAAGGCCTGCAAGCGCGCTGAAAGAGCTGGTCGAGAACGCGATCGACGCGGGCGCCACGCGAATCACGGTGAAGCTGGCGGGTGGCGGCGTCGACCTGATCGAAGTCAGCGACGACGGATGCGGCATGGATCGGGGTGAAATGCAGCTCGCGCTCGAGCGTCACGCCACGTCGAAGCTGCCCGATGATGCGATCGATGCGGTTTCGACGCTCGGCTTCCGTGGCGAGGCTTTGCCCTCGATCGCCAGCGTCTCGCGATTCACGCTCGAAAGCCGCGTGCGCGGTGCCGATGGCTGGCAGCGCGTCGTCGACAATGGCCGGGTCGAGAGCGAAGGCCCGGCCGCACTGCCGCCGGGCACGCGGATCCGCGTCGAGCGCCTGTTCGAGAAGGTGCCCGCGCGCCGCAAGTTCCTGCGCAGCCCGCGCGCCGAATATGCCGCCTGCGTCGATGCGGTGCGCCGGCTCGCAATGGCGCGGCCCGATATCTCCTTCGCATTGGAGCATGAAGGACGGCGCGCGCTGGGGGTGCAGGGCGGCGAGAGCGGCCCCGATCGCGTTGCGGCGCTCACTGATCGCGCATTGGCAGAGAACAGCGTGGGCGTGGATTTCGAACGCGAGGGCGTGCGGCTGGGCGGTGTGGCCGGCTTGCCGACCTTCAACCGCGGCGTGGCGGATCACCAGTATCTCTTCGTCAATGGGCGCCCCGTGAAGGACCGGCTGCTCGCGGGCGCGGTGCGCGGCGCCTATGCCGATGTGCTCGCACGCGACCGGCATCCGGTCGTGGCGCTGTTCCTCAACGTCCCGCCCGAGGCGGTCGACGTCAACGTCCATCCCGCCAAGACCGAGGTGCGTTTCCGCGATCCCGCTTTGGTGCGCGGCATGATCGTGAGCGGGTTGAGACGCGCGCTTGACGAGGCGGGGCATCGCAGCGTCCAGCGGCCCGACCCCTCGGCGCTCGGCAACTGGCAGGCGGAAAGGCCCTCCCCTTCAGGGAAGGGGTTGGGGTGGGGAAATGGAACAGTCGAAGGGCTCCCTTCGCTCGCCCCCCCCCCCCACCCCCCCCCCCCCCCCTCGCCAGATCAATGGACCGCCATTCGCT
>NZ_JBYSXE010000076.1:0-10005 GCF_058781925.1 Sphingobium sp. FW306-1B-F04DB
GACCCGCCATCATGAATGCCCCTGCCTATCCAACAACGGCATATACAATGATACTTACTTCAGTTCCAGATGACTAGCTTCAGCATTCATGAACACGAGCTCCGAGGAAAAATTGCCGAAGTCTGTGTTCATGGATCCCGGATCAAGTCCGGGATGACGACATCAGCGGCCGCTGGTCTGCCTATTCGGCCACCTCGCTTGCATCCTCGGCCTCGGCGGGGCGGCCGCGCGTCTTGACGCGCTTGGGCTGCACCGGCGGCTCATCGCTGTCGGAAGGCCGCGTGGCGCCGGCGACAAGGCTGTCGAGCGTCGACCCGTCGAAGCCCAGCTCCTTCATCAGTCCGTCGATCACCGGGGCCTGCGCGCGGTAACGCAACGCTGCGGCCACCGCACTGTTGGCGAGATTGCGTTCGCCGCCACCGTCGCCGTCATTGGCGGCGCCGTTCCCGCCGCCCTGACCGGTGAGGCCATCGACCTGAACGATCCTGATGCTGTCGATCGCTTCCATCGGCTTTGCCGCCTCGCGCACGACTTCGGGCAGCACCTTGAGTAGCGCGAGCTTGGTCTGGAGCGATATCTGGTTCGACGAGAGCAGGTTCGCCGCCTCGTTGACCGCACGCTGGCCCGCCGCTTCCACCTCGAAGCGGACTCGTGCCGCCTCGGCGCGGAGCTTCTCGGCCTCGGCCTCGCCGCGCGCGGCCTCGAGCACCGCCTCGGCGCGGTCAGCGGCGGCCTGCTTTTCGGCATCGGCCTCGACCTTGACAGCGATTGCCTGACGTTCGGCTTCCTTCGAAGCCTCGATCAGCTCGATCTTCTTGGCACGTTCGGCAATCTCGGATTCGCGTGCGGTGGAAACCTGTTCTTCGGCGGCAACAGCCTCTGCGCGCGCCTTGTCTGCAATGGCACGCGCCTGGCTTTCCTCGCGGCTCTTGTTCTGGACCGCGATCTGCTGTTCCTGCCGGGCGATCTCGATCGCCTGTTCCTGCGCGATCTTGGCCTGCTGAACCGCGCGGTCGGCCTCGATCTGGCTGGCGTCGGTCATCTGCTTGGCTTCGATCCGCGCCTGATCGGCCTCGCGCTGGCGCTCGGCCTGCTGGCGCGCGACGACCGAGATCTGCTCGGCGCGGCGCATCTCGACCTCGCGCTCCTGCTCGAGCTTCGCGAACTCGTTGTCGCGTGCGATGATCAGCGACTGGCGTTCGGCCTCGAGATTCTTGGACTCGATCTGGACGCGGGTGTCCTGCTCGATGTCATTGCGGGCCTTCTTGCGCAGCTCGATCTGCTCGGTGAGCTTGGTAAGGCCTTCGGCGTCGAAGGCGTTGTTGGCGTTGAAATGCTCGATCGAGGTCTGGTCGAGACCGGTGAGCGACACCGATTCCAGCTCGAGCCCGTTCATCGCCAGATCGGCCGAGGAGACCTGCTGCACTTTCTGGACGAAGTCGGCGCGCTGCTCGTGGAGCTGGTTCATCGTCATGCCCGCGGCGACCGAGCGGAGCGCGTCGACGAACTTGCCCTCGACCAGTTCCTTCAGCGCCTCGGGGTTCATCGTGCGAAGCCCCAGCGTCTGCGCCGCGACCGCGATCGAGCCCGCATCGGGCTTCACCCGGACATAGAATTCGGCCTTCACGTCGATGCGCAGCCGGTCGAGCGTGATGAGCGCATCGGCATTCTTGCGTTCCACCGCCAGCCGCACCGTGTTCATGTTGACGGGCATCGTCTCGTGGAAGACGGGGAGGACAAGCGCGCCACCGTTCATCACGACCTTTTCGCCGCCGAAGCCCGTGCGGACGAAGCCGATTTCCTTGGACGCACGCTTGTAGAGCCGCGCGAGAATGATGCCGAGCGTGATGAGCAGCGCAAGGCCGATACCCGGGATGATGAGGACGGAGAGCAGGCCCCCGCCGCTTTCGACGATCTCGTTCATATGTGTCAGCTATCCAGTTGTGGGAGGAGAGTGCGACCCTCGGTTATCGCTTTGAAGATATGCGCTTCCCGCCGGACGAGGATGATCTCCTCGCCCTCGGTGAAGCTCTGTCCGGCATTGTCGGGTTCGGCCATGACATAGTGTTGCTGGCCGTGATGGTCGCGGACGCGCGCGCGGGCGGGAGAGCCCGCTTCGGCGCGGCCGGTGACGATCACCGCACGCAGGCCCACGAGATCTTCGATGTCGATCGCGGTGGTCTCGTCGCGCGGCAGGATATGCGCGAGCGGCCGTGCGAGCAGGCCGGTCAGCGGCAGCGCCGCGACCGCCGCAACGGGCGCGGCGATCATCGGTGTGATGGTTTCGCCGGTGAGGCCGGCCATCAGTTGCTGGAAGGCGATCCCGATGCTGCCGAACAGCGTCAGTAAGAGCACGAGGAGCATCAGCAGCGGGAGCTTCCCGAAGCCAAGCCAGCCGAGCAGATCGCTGTCGGGCGTGTCGGCGTCGAGACCGAGCCCGGCGCCGCCAAGCCCGATCGCCTCGACCAGCCCGATCAGCGCCATGAGCACGAGCGCGCCGGTGAAGACGATCGTGTCGCCACCGAGCAGGAATGTCACTGCCGAATCCATCATGTCCCCCTTGGCCCTCAGGCTAGACGGAGGTTCGGCGATTCTCCAAGCAAAACCGTCAGCTTGCAGGCATGTGCGGTGCGTCTTTGCGCAATCCGTCATGCTGAACTTGCTTCAGCATCCATGAGCACGACCTTCGACGCGAGATCACCGAGGACCGTGTTCATGGATCCCGGATCAAGTCCGGGATGACGATGTGGCGGCGGTCGGATCGGTGCAGGGCGCCAGGTCTTTAGAGCTTGCGGCCGATCAATTCCTTCATGATCTCGTTGGTGCCGCCGAAGATGCGCGTCACGCGCGCGCCGCGCCAGGCGCGGGCGATGGGATATTCGTTCATGTAGCCCGCGCCGCCATGAAGCTGGAGGCACTTGTCCATCACCTCCCATTGGAGCTCGGTGTGCCAGAGCTTGGCCGCCGCACCCTCTTCGGGGGTCAGCTCCTTCTTCATGTGGCGCGCCAGCGCCCAGTCGAGATGCGCCCAGCCGACCTGGAGCTTCGACTTGAGGTCGGCGAGCGTGAAGCGCGTGTTCTGGAAGTCGATCACGGGCTTCCCGAACGCCTTGCGTTCGCGGACGAACGCGACGGTCTCGTCATAGGCCTTCTGCGCCGAAGCCTGTGCCGACACCGCGATCGAGAGGCGCTCCTGCGGCAGCTCGCTCATCAGGTAGATGAAGCCCTTGCCCTCTTCGCCGAGGCAGTTGGTCATCGGCACGCGGACATCGTTGAAGAAGAGTTCGGAAGTGTCGGCGGCGTCCTGCCCGATCTTGTCGAGATTGCGGCCGCGCTCGAAACCCTCGCGGTCGGCCTCGACGAGGATGATCGACACGCCCTTCCATGCGGGTTGCACCTCGGTGTCGGTCTTGGCGCAGACGAGGATCAGGTCGGCATTCTGGCCGTTGGTGATGTAGGTCTTGGAGCCATTGATGACGTAGTGGTTGCCGTCCTTTTTCGCGGTGGTCCTGATCCCCTGAAGGTCGGAGCCCACGCCGGGCTCGGTCATCGCGATCGCGGTCACGACCTCGCCGGAGACGAGCCTGGGCAGCCAGTGCTTCTTCTGTTCTTCGGAGCCGTAGGAAACGATGTAGTTCACGACGATATCGGATTGGAGCGAGAAGCCCAGCGCGACGCCGCCATTATAGGCGGCTTCCTCGTCGACGATCGCGTTATAGCCGAAGTCGAGGCCGAGCCCGCCATATTCCTCGGGGACGGTGGGGCAGAGCAGGCCGAGTTCGCCCGCCTTGGGCCACAGGGCCTTGTCGACGATCCCCGCTTCCTCCCATTTCGCGGCGTTGGGCGCGACCTCTTCCTGCATGAAGCGGCGCACCGTCTGGCGGAACGCCTCATGGTCTTCCGAATAGGCGGTGCGGGCGAGCTGATCGAGTGACATGGGGATTCCTCTCCGGCAATTCTGCGGTCTTTGGCTTTGCCCTAAGGGAACCCGCATTGACGCCTTCGTCAAGCGGCTTTCCGTAAACGTCAATGCCGTAGCGGAAAGTGGACGGAGTTAGTTGCAGTTGTTACCAGTCGCGCGATTCGGCGATTGGCGGGACGCCTTAGCCGTGCCAAGCTGGACCTGAACAATGGGAGGATATGCATGAAACTGGCGAGCCTGAAATCGGGCCGCGACGGCCGTCTCGTCGTCGTCTCCAACGATCTCGCCTGGTATGCCGATGCCTCCCATATCGCGCCGATGCTGCAAGCAGCGCTCGACGACTGGGACCGCCTCGAGGGCGATCTGCGCAACCTCGCCACCGACCTTGAGCACGATGCCATTCCCAAGGAACGCTTTCACGAGCGCGAGGCCGCGTCGCCGCTGCCGCGCGCCTATCAATGGGCCGACGGTTCGGCCTATGTGAACCATGTCGCGCTCGTCCGTCAGGCGCGGGGCGCCGAACTGCCCGACAGCTTCTGGCACGATCCGCTGATGTATCAGGGCGGCTCGGACGGTTTCCTCGCACCCCGTGATCCGATCCCGCTCGCGGATGAAAGCTGGGGCTGCGACATGGAGGCCGAGGTCGTCGTCGTCACGGGCGATGTGCCGCAGGGCGCGAGCCGGGAAGAGGCGCTTGGCAGCATCCGGCTGGTCGGGCTGACCAACGATGTCAGCTTGCGCAACCTCATTCCGGCCGAGCTTGCCAAGGGTTTCGGCTTCTTCCAGTCCAAGCCCGCAAGCGCGATGTCGCCGGTTTTCGTGACGCCCGACGCGCTGGGGGCACGCTGGAAGGACGGCAAGCTCTCGGGCGCGCTCCATGTCGACTATAACGGCCAGCCCTTCGGTCGCGCCGATGCGGGGGAGGACATGACCTTCGATTTCGGTACGCTCGTCGCGCACGCCGCGAAGACGCGCAATCTGGTGGCGGGCACGATCATCGGTTCGGGCACTGTATCCAACCGCGACGCGGGTGGTGGCCCGGGCAAACCCATTGCAGAGGGTGGCCTCGGTTACAGCTGCATCGCCGAGATCCGGATGATCGAGACGATCCAGTCGGGTAGCGCCAAGACCCCCTTCATGAAGGCGGGCGACACGGTGCGGATCTGGATGGAAGACGAGCATCATCACCCGATCTTCGGTGTGATCGAGCAGGTGGTGAACGGCTGAACGGCGGCTCACGACCGACGAGCCGGGGTTGGCGCGGACGCGCGGCTGCGGCATAGGCAGACGAAACACATCTCTTCTGGACAGGATGCTCGATGGCCGCCTTCACGCCCTTCAAATGGGACGACCCCTTTCTTCTCGACGCGCAGCTGACCGATGATGAGCGGATGATCCGCGACACCGCGGAAAATTATGCACAGAGCAAGCTGCTGCCGCGGGTGCTCACCGCGACGCGCGAGGAGCGCTTCGATCGCGAGATCATGAACGAGCTGGGCGAACTCGGCCTGCTGGGCGCCACGATCGACGGCTATGGCTGCGCGGGCGTTTCCCACGTCGCCTATGGCCTGATCGCGCGCGCGGTCGAGCGCGTCGACTCGGGCTATCGCTCGGCGATGAGCGTACAGTCCTCGCTCGTGATGCACCCGATCTACGCATATGGCACCGAGGAACAGCGCGAGAAGTATCTGCCGCGGCTGGCGACGGGCGAGATCGTTGGCTGTTTCGGGCTGACCGAGCCCGATGCGGGTTCGGATCCGGGCAGCATGAAGACGCGCGCGGTTGCGGCGGATGGCGGTTATCGCCTGACGGGTTCCAAGATGTGGATCACCAATTCGCCGATCGCGGATATCGGCGTCGTCTGGGCTAAGCTCGACGGCGTGATCCGCGGCTTCATCGTCGAAAAGGGCATGGAGGGGCTGAGCTTCCCCAAGATCGAGGGCAAGATGAGCCTGCGTGCCTCGATCACGGGCGAGATTGTCATGGACGAGGTCTTCGTGCCTGAGGCGAATCTGCTGCCCAATGCGCGTGGTCTTGCCGGCCCCTTCGGCTGCCTCAACAAAGCGCGCTACGGCATCGCATGGGGCTCGATGGGCGCGGCGGAGGACTGCTTCCACCGCGCGCGGCAGTACACGCTCGACCGCAAGCAGTTCGGCCGGCCGATCGCCGCGAACCAGATCCCGCAATTGAAACTCGCCAATATGGAGACCGAAATCGCGCTCGGGCTCAACGCGGCTCTCGCGGTCGGCCGCAATATCGATGCGGGCACCTGGGCGCCCGAGATGATCAGCCTGATCAAGCGCAACAATTGTGGCAAGGCGCTCGATATCGCGCGCGTCGCGCGCGATATGCACGGCGGCAACGGTATTGCCGACGAATTCCACGTCATCCGCCATGTCGTGAACCTCGAGACGGTCAACACCTATGAGGGCACGCACGATATCCACGCGTTGATCCTCGGCCGCGCGATCACGGGAATCCAGGCGTTCAGCGCCCAAGGCTGACGGAATGACCGCTCCGCTTCACGGCGTCCGTGTCCTCGACCTGTCCCGCGTGCTCGCGGGTCCCTGGGCGACCATGCAGCTGGCTGACCTCGGCGCCGAGGTGATAAAGGTGGAACGCCCGGGAGCCGGGGACGATACCCGCGCCTGGGGACCGCCCTGGTTCGAGAATGAGGCGGGTGAGCGCGTCACGAGCAGCTATTACCTCTCCGCAAACCGCAACAAGAAGTCGGTCGCGATCGACCTCGCCTCGCACAAGGGGCAGGAGATCGTCCGCGCGCTCGCGGCGAAGTGCGACATCGTGGTCGAAAATTTCAAGCAGGGCGGGCTTGCCGCCTATGGGCTCGACTGGGAGTCGCTGAGGCAGGTCAATCCGAAGCTCGTCTATTGCTCGATCACGGGTTTCGGACAGGATGGCCCGCGCGCGCATGAGGCGGGCTACGACTTCATGATCCAGGGCATGTCGGGACTGATGAGCGTGACCGGCCCGATCGGCGGCGAACCTTACCGGGTCGGCGTCGCGCTTGCCGACGTGCTGACCGGACTCAACGCGACGATCGCGATCCTCGCCGCGCTTCGCCATGCCGAGGCGACGGGCGAGGGGCAGCAGATCGACATCGCGCTGTTCGACGTCGCGGTAGCCTCGATGGCCAATCAGGCACTGGGCTATCTCGTCTCGGGCGAGGCGCCGGGGCGGATCGGAAATCAGCACCCCAGCATCACGCCCTATCAGGGTTTTCCGACCAGCGACGGGCATATCATCCTCGCGATCGGCAATGACGGGCAATTCTCGCGTTTCGTGCGACAGGCCGGACGCCCCGAACTTGCCGACGATCCGCGTTTCACGACCAATGCGCTGCGCACCGCGAACCGGCCAGCGCTCGTCCCGATCATCGCCGAGCTGCTTGCCGCGCGGACGACCGAAGAGTGGATGGCACTGCTGTCCGCCCACGCGGTACCGTGCGGTCCGATCAACGACCTCGACGCGACTTTTGACGACGCGCAGGCTAAGCATCGTGGCCTCAGGCTCTCGATGCCGAGTCCGCACGGCGCCGTTCCGGGCGTGCGCAGCCCGCACCGCCTCTCGGCGAGCCCCGTGGTCGCGCCGCAAGCCCCGCCGATGGTCGGCGGAGACAACGAGGCTGTGCTTTCAGACCTTCTCGGCATGGACGCAGCGGCGATCACGGTGCTGCGGGGGCAAGGAGTGATCTAGGCCGCTTTTCCGCGGGCCGTATAGGCGGACATGCTCGCGACAAGATGGTCGAACACGGCGCGCACACGCGCGACGCGGCGGAGATCCTCGTGCATCGCGATCCACGTCTCGAAGGCGTAGTGGATCGAGCCGGGGAGCACCGGGACCAGATCGGGATCGCGTGCGGCGAGCGCGAGATGGATAAGCCCGATACCAAGCCCGGCGCGCAACGCCGACAGATGCGCGAGATGATTGTCGGTGCGGACCGTGAAGATCTCGCGGCCGAGACCCTCTCCGAGCCGGCCCAGCGCACCGAGGTCCACCGGATCGCGATCGGGACCGATAAGGTCGTGGTCGGGCAGGTCCGCCAAGCTTTCGGGCAGGCCGCGGCGCGCGATATAGTCGCGGTGCGCGAAGAAGCCGAGTTCGACCACGCCCACGCGCCGGGCGGCGATGGCGGCCTGTTTCGGCCGCACCATCCGGATCGCAATGTCGACTTCACGCGTCAACAGGTCCGCCGAAAAGTTGCTGAGGCTCAGCTCGAACACCAGCGCGGAATGCTTTTCGCGCAATGCGGCGAGCATTGGCGGCAGCACCTCCACGCCCACGACATCGGCCGCGCCGATCCGCACCGTTCCGGCCATTTCTCCCGCCGGCGCGGTTGCGGTCCGCGCGAACGCCTCGGACGCAACCGCCATTGCGCGCGCGTGGGGCGCCAGCGCGCGCGCTTCCTCGGTCGGCACCAGCCCGTTCGGTGCACGCGTGAAGAGCACCGCGCCCAGCGTCGCCTCCAGCGCCTCGATCCGGCGGCGCACGGTGGGTTGGGCGACGTGGAGTGCGCGGGCGGCGGCAGAAAGGCTGCCCTGCTCGATCACCGCGAGAAACGTGCGCTGGTCTTCCCAGTCAGGGGCGAATGTACTCATCAATTTTATACTATCAGAACAACAGATTTGAACAATTCCGTTTAGCCGGGGGCACGGGCAGATTGCGGTGATCGAACTGGAACGGAGGTTGTGATGACAAATGATGCAAAAGGTCTGGCGCTCGTGCTTGGCGCGACGGGTGGCGTCGGCGGCGCGATCGCCGAAAGGCTTCTGGCAGGCGGCTGGAATGTGCGCGCGCTGGTACGCGATGGCACGGCTGCTGCTGACCGCTGGGATCGGCCGGGGCCGCGACCGGAGTGGATTGCGGGCGATGCAATGTCGCAGGCGGACGTTGTGCGTGCGGCGAAGGGGGCGGACATCATCGTCCATGCGGTCAATCCTCCGGGCTACCGCGGATGGGCGCGCCTGGTGCTGCCGATGATCACGAACAGCATAGCGGCCGCAGAGGCGGCGGGGGCGCGCATCGTGCTGCCGGGCACGATCTACAATTACGATCCGCTGACCCAGAAGGTTGTCGTCGAGGACAGCGCGCAACCAGGGCTCAGCGACAAGGGCGCGATCCGCGTCCGGCTCGAGGCGATGCTCGAGCAGGCCGGCGCGCGCGGCGTGCGGAGCCTGATCGTACGTGCGGGCGATTTCTTCGGGCCCGGTGCGAAGCAAAGCTGGTTCACGCAGGCGATGATCCAACCCGGGAAACCCGTCAGGCGGATCATTGCACCCGGTCGGGCAGGGGCGGGGCACAGCTGGGCCTATCTGCCGGATCTGGCCGAGGCGGTGGCGCGGTTGCTGGATGCGGAGGATCGGCTCGCGACCTTCGAACGCGTCCATTTTCACGGGCATTGGGATCATGACGGACGCCAGATGATCGAAGCGATCGCGGAAACGGTCGGTCGACCCGACATGGGCGCGTGGCGTTTCCCGTGGTGGCTGACGACGCTTGCCGCACCCTTTTCCGAAACGATGCGCGAGATGCGTGAGATCAAGCCTTATTGGCACAACACTCTCAGGATTGCGGGGTCGCGCATGGAGGAACTGCTGGGTCGCGAGCCGCATACCCCGCTGGAGGAGGCGGTGCGGAGGGCATTGGTTGCGCTCAACTGCCTTGAAGGCGATCGGACGGCTGTCCGAAATATGCTACCCTGTGGCTGAAGGACGCTCCCTGGGGGGCTTGCTGTTACCCGCGTGGAACGATTTTGCGTGATCGTCGTTTGCTGATTTGCGGAACCGTGGGCTGCCGGAGCCCCCGCCGCCATCTCTGGGAGAGACGGACATGAAAAACAGATATCTGGCGGTTTTATTGGTCGGCACCTTGGCGCTCGGCGCCTGCACAACCCCCGAGGAGCCGCCCCCGGCGCCTCCGCCGCCGGCGGGTCCCGGAGCCATTGTAGGCACGGTTGCCGCAGATCGCGACGGCGACGGCGTCGTTGACGGCTATTACACGTCGGATGGTGTCTATCATGCGGTCCAGGGCCCGCCGTGCCCGCCGCCTCCGCCACCGCCGCCCCC
>NZ_JBYSXE010000077.1:0-9671 GCF_058781925.1 Sphingobium sp. FW306-1B-F04DB
GCATCGGCGTTGGCGTCGAGTTCACCCCGCTGCCCCCGCCGCCGCACGCCGCAAGCGAGACCGCGAGCGGAATCGCGGTCCCCAGCATCAAAACCGTCTTTGCGCCATGCCACCGCATCATATTGCCCCGGCCTCCGACTCGGCACAGGTTAATACAGGCCATCTTGCCTTGAAATTAATATAGCCGCTCGGTCCCGACTCTTCGAATAGAGCCTGATTCACGCTTTCGGCGGAAGCGCAAAGCGCTTCCCCCTCAAGCGATCAGGCTCAGACCTTGATCGTTTCAGGCTGAATCAGCCTGAAACGTGAATCAAGGTCTCAATAGTTTGAATAGAGCCTGATTCACGCTTTCGACGGAAGCGCAAAGCGCTTCCCCCTCAAGCGATCAGGCTCTAGACGCCTGTCCCGATCATGATCACCGCGCTCAGCCATATCCGCAACTGGATCTTCGACCTCGACAACACGCTCTATCCGCCGCGTGCCGAGCTGTTCTCGCTGATCGACGTGCGGATGAGCGAATATATCGCCGAGCTGCTCAAGGTCGATCTCGTCGAGGCGCGTCGCGTCCAGAAGGGCTATTTTCGCGCGCACGGCACGACGCTCGCGGGGTTGATGGCCGATCACAGCGTCGATCCGCATCATTTCCTCGATTTCGTCCACGACATCGCGCTCGACCGGCTGGTTCATGACCCGCACATCGCTAACGCGCTCGCCGCGCTGCCCGGGCGAAGGATCGTCTTCACCAACGGCGACGCGCCCTATGCGATGCGCGTGCTCGACCGGCTGGGCTTGGGCGACATGTTCGAGACGGTCTATGACATCCACCAGCTCGACTACCGCCCCAAGCCGATGGCTCAGGGCTATGCGAAGATGTGTGCCGCGCTCGACCTCGATCCGGCCGAATCGCTGTTCGTCGAGGACATGGCGCGCAACCTCGTCCCCGCCAAGGCGCTGGGAATGACCACCGTCTGGATCAACAACGGCTCCGAACTCGGCAATGAGGGTGTTCAGGCGGACATGATCGACTATGAGGTCGCCGACCTCGGCGAATGGCTGAAACACATAACCGAAAGCGAGTGACGATGAGCGACAATCTCCAGGCGGTGATCGAACAGGCGTGGGATGCGCGCGAGACGCTGGGGCTCGACACCAGGGGCGAGGTTCGCGACGCTGTCGGCCATGCGCTCGCAGCACTCGATTCGGGCCGCGCGCGTGTCGCCGAGAAGACGGGCAACGGCGAATGGGTCGTCAACCAGTGGCTCAAAAAAGCGGTGCTGCTCTCCTTCCGCCTCAACGACAACGCGCTGATCTCGCATGGCCCGGGCGCCGCGCACTGGTGGGACAAGGTGCCGTCCAAATTCTCGGGCTGGGACGAGGCACGCTTCCGCGCCGCCGGCTTCCGCGCGGTGCCGGGCTCGATCGTCCGCGCGGGCGCACATGTCGCGCGGGGCGCGGTGCTGATGCCGAGCTTCGTCAACATCGGCGCCTTTGTCGATGAAGGCACGATGGTCGACACCTGGACCACGGTCGGCAGCTGCGCGCAGATCGGCAAGAATGTCCATCTGTCGGGCGGCGTCGGCATCGGCGGCGTGCTCGAGCCGCTCCAGGCCAATCCCGTCATCATCGAGAACAATTGCTTCATCGGCGCGCGCTCCGAAGTCGCCGAAGGCGTGATCGTCGAGGAAGGCGCGGTGCTCTCGATGGGCGTCTATCTCGGCGCCTCGACCAAGGTGATCGACCGTGCGACGGGCGAGGTGTTCATGGGGCGCGTGCCCAGCTACGCCGTGGTCGTCCCTGGCGCGCTGCCGGGCAAGCCGCTGGCGGACGGCACGCCGGGGCCGTCGCTCTATTGCGCGGTGATCGTCAAGCGCGTCGACGCGCAGACGCGCGCCAAGACCGGCATCAACGAACTGCTGCGCGACTAGATTCATTCTGTTTGAAACCGAATCGTCATTCCCGCGAAAGCGGGAATCCAGGAACACAGAATCGTCCGGAAAAGATGGTGTCCATGGATTCCCGCTTTCGCGGGAATGACGCTGACGGATGGATCAATCAAAATCAGACCGAATCTAAGCCGCCGCTGACAGGGGCGACGCCGCGCGCGCATCGCGCAGCACGCGTCCCCACCAGCCCAGCCTTTCAAGCATCTTCGCCAGCGTGCGCTGCGCGCGCTCGGGCTCGAACAGCGCGCCCCTGGCGCCGAACTGCTCCCAGACATTGGCGAAGCTCAGCTGTTCGCGCATCGTCACCATGTCAAGCTCGGCGAAGACCAGCCGCAACTGTTCGACCGCGCGCAGGCCGCCTGATACCCCGCCATAGGAGATGAAGCCCACCGGCTTTTCGCCCCATTCCTCGTCGGCCGAGTCGATCAGTGCCTTCAATGCGCCGGGATAACCGTGATTATATTCGGGGGTGACCACGATGAACGCGTCCGCCTCGGCGATCGCTGCGCACAGCGTGGCGACGTCGCGGACGTCGGCGAGATCGATTGCCGCGGGGTCTATGATGGACAGGGCGATGTCACGCCGCGCGCGGATTTCGGCGATCGCCCAGCGCGCAACGGTGTCGCACAGCCGGCCGGGGCGGACGCTGCCATAGATGATCGCGATGTTCAGCTTGGGATTCATGAAATGGCTCCTGCGAATCGGAGCCCGCTCGATAGAAGTTCAAGCGCAGTTGAGATCAAGCGCGATTTTGCCCGCGGCGCAAAAACAAGATGGCCTGGCAGGTTTCCTGCCAGGCCACCAAGGCGGGCCCCCGCTGCAAGAGAAGTGGCCCTTGGGTCGCAGCAACGGATTAGCCATGGTTAACGGGTGCCTGCTGTGCGCTGGCGCACAGGGCGCGAAAAAATAGTGTCACGCTATCAGGGTAATGGTCCTTGGCGGAAGGTGCCGGGGTGCATTGCTCGGCGATCCGGCCTATCATTGCGTAGGCGGAGTCGCGCGGGTTCACCTCAGCGATGCCGTGGAATCAGAGACCGATCATGACCCAGCAGGACGATCTTTCCTACTATGTGCGGCGTGAGCGTGACGAGCGCAGGCTCGCCGACAAGGCCGCCGAGAATTGCGTACGCAAGGTCCACACACGGCTTGCCGACGAATATGCGCGGCGTGTGCGGAGCGCGATTGGCGGTGCGCGCGAGCCAGACCCCGAACCGGTCGCGCCGAATCGTCAGCGCACACACGCCTGACGCGAGGCCGTAACGGGCCGGCACGGTGGCGCGCGCCAATCTTGATCAGTGGCGGTAGCGGCTGATCGAGAGATCGCTGGTGTCGATCGCGGCTGCGCGGTCGCTCATCAGATCGGCGATGACGTGCCCCGAGCCACAGGCCATCGTCCAGCCCAGCGTGCCGTGCCCCGTGTTGAGGAACAGATTGGCGATCGGCGTCGCGCCGATCACGGGGGTGCCGTCGGGGGTCATCGGGCGGAGCCCCGACCAGTAGCTCGCGGCGCCAAGATCGCCGGCGCCGGGGAAGAGGTCGCCGACCGAAAAGGCAAGCGTATCGCGGCGACGCGGGGGCAGCGCATTGTTGTATCCCGAAATCTCGGCCATGCCGCCGACGCGGATGCGATCGCCCAGCCGGGTGATCGCGATCTTGTAGCTTTCGTCCATCAGCGTCGATTCGGGCGCGCGCGCCGCATCGATGATCGGCACGGTGATCGAATAGCCCTTCACCGGATAGACGGGCAGGCGGATGCCGAGCGGCCGCAGCATCGCCGCCGAATGGCTGCCCATTGCGAGCAGATAGCGGTCGGCGACGATCTCGCCGCGGTCGGTGCGGACGCCGCGGACGTGTCCGTCGGCGACGTCGAGCGCGCGGATCGTCTCGCCGAAGCGGAAGCTGACGCCCTCGCGCGCGGCGATCTCTGCCAGCGCGTTGGTGAACTTGAAGCAGTCGCCGGTCTCGTCATTGGGCAGGCGCAGCCCGCCGACGAACTTCCCGGCGACCGCGGCCAGCGCTGGTTCGGCGGCGATGCAGCCTGCGGGGTCCAGAACCTCGTGCGGCACGCCGCTCGCGCGGAGCACCGCGACGTCCTTTGCCGAATCGGCGAGCTGCTTTTCGGTCCGGAACAGCTGCAGCGTCCCCTGCATCCGCTCGTCATAGGCGATGCCCGTGTCGGCGCGCAGGTCGATCAGCCGGTCGCGACTGAACTCGGCGAGGCGGACCATGCGTCCCTTGTTCACCGCATAACGCGCCGAAGTACAGTTGCGCAGCATGGCGAACAGCCAGCCCAGCATTTCGCGGTCGATCGCGGGGCGCAGGATCAGCGGCGGGTGATCCATCAGCAGCCACTTGATCGCCTTTTGCGGGATTCCCGGTCCCGCCCAGGGCGAGGCATAGCCCGGCGAGACCTCACCCGCATTGGCAAAGCTCGTCTCAAGGGCGGGCCCCGGCTGGCGATCGATCACGGTGACCTCGTGACCGGCCCTGGCGAGATACCAGGCCGATGTCACGCCGATCACGCCGCCGCCCAGAACCGCAATACGCATCGTTACACCCCTTATGCCGCCGCAAAGCCGCCGAGGTAGCGTCGCGCATACCGGCGGCCGAGGCTCGTCAGAATCTCGTAGGAAATCGTGCCCGCATCGGCAGCAACCGCGTCGAGCGTCTGGTCGGGGCCGATCAGGTCGACCCAGGCGCCCTCGGCGATGGCACCCTCAGCTATCGCGGTCACATCGATCGTCATGCTGTCCATCGATACCCTGCCGACGATCGGCAACCGCACGCCGTCGCGCCATGCCGCGCCCCTGCCTGACAGGCTGCGCGGCCAGCCATCGGCATAACCGACGCCCAGCGTGGCGAGCCGGTGCGGCCGATCGGCGACGAAGGTCAGGCCATAGCCGACGCCCGTGCCCGCCTCGATCGTACGCAGCTGGATGACGCGTGCCTCGAGCCTGACGACCGGGCGGATCGGCGGATCGGCCGCATCGCTCGGGCTCCCGCCATAGAGCGCGATGCCGGGGCGCACGAGGTCGCCGTGAAAGGCGTGCGACAGAAAGGTGCCGCCCGAATTGGCAAGCGCGCGGGGCACGCCCGGAAAGCGCGCGGCTATCGCGTCGAACGCGTGCAGCTGTGCGGTATTGGCGGGGGCGGCGCTTTCGTCGGCGCAGGCGAGGTGGCTCATCACCAGCCGAAGCGCCACCCATTCGCGAAAGCCTGCATCGCCGGCGAGTGCTTCGGCCTCGGCGGGCGCAACGCCCAGCCGCGACATGCCGCTGTCGAACTGGAGCGCGGCGGGGAGCGGGCGGCCAGACTGTTGCGCGAGCGCCTGCCAGCGCGCGGCCTGCGCGGGGGTGTTGAGCACCGGAATGATGGCTCGCGCGGCGCAGAGCGGCTCGGTGCCCGCGGCGAGGCCGTTGAGCACATAGAGCTCGGCATCTTCGGGGAGCAGCGGCCTGGCCTCGAGCGCCTCGGCGAGATGCGCGACGAAATAGCTGCGGCAGCCGGCGTGTATGAGCGTGCGCAGCACGGGGGCGATGCCGAGTCCATAGGCGTCGGCCTTGACCACCGCGGCGCAGCGCGCGGGCGCGACCTGCGCCGCGAGCCGCCCGTGGTTGGCCGCAAGCGCGTCGAGGTCGATCGTCAGCCGGCCGCTCGCGCTTTCGCTCACATCGCCTGTGGTCATGATTCTCCTCTCGCACCGGCGCGCACAATGGTCACGGATCGTTCGAATGTCCGCGCTATTGGTCGAATGATCGGCGAATATTGCCGCCATTTTGCTATAGGCGATCAAATCTGTGGAGGAATATTGTGCATCTCGATTCGATCGACCGGACCATCATCCGGCTGCTGCGCCAGAATGCGCGGATCCCCAACAGCAGGCTTGCGGCCGAGGTCGGCCTGTCGCCCTCGGCGTGCCTGCGCCGCGTCGGGCTGCTCGAAAAGGCCGGCGTGATCAGGGGCTATACCGCGATCCTCGGCGGGTCCGAGGACGAAGGCGTGATCGCGATCGTGCGCATCACGCTCGAAAGACAGACTGAAGAATATCTCAACCGCTTCGAAACCGCCGTCCGCCGCCATCCAGAGATCGAGGAATGTTTCCTGATGACGGGCGATGTCGACTATGTGCTGCGCGCACGGGCGGCGAGCGTTGCCGCCTATGAACGGCTTCACAAGGAGATATTGTCGCGGCTGCCCGGCGTTGTGCGGATCAATTCGAGTATCGCGATGCGCAGCGTCATGGCCGCGCGCCTCGGTTGACGGGGCGCGTGGGCAAGTTTGGGCTTGAACCGCCGTCGCGGAGCCCCGATGTTGACCGCATGGCTTTCGTTCCTGCGCCTTATTGCGTGCTGTCGCGCCGGGAGAACCCGCTCGCGCTGGGTGCGCCCCAGGTCTGAGGGCGCGCTTGCGCCCCGGCCTGGGGTGTATCTTTCACCATAAGGACAATTGGCGGCGCGACGGGAGGAGCCTTTGCGCGCCGCCCATGCACAGGACCCACACCATGCGTCATGTATCCAGCGGCGACGCGCCGCTTCCCGCGATCATCATCAGCGAGGCCGATCAGGACCGGCTTTACGATCTGGCTTATGCCATCCGGCGCAGCGCGCCCGAAGTCGCCGATGTCCTGCTCCAGGAAGTCGGCCGCGCCGAGGTGCGCGACGCCGCCGAGATTTCGGGCTCGGTCATCGCGATGGGCTCGACCGTCCGCTACCGCGACGAGGAGGGGCAGGAGCGTACCGTCACGCTCGTCTATCCGGGCGAGGCCGATATCGCGGCGGGCAGGATCTCGGTGGCGACGCCCGTCGGCGCGGCTCTGATCGGGCTGGCCGTCGGCCAGTCCTTTCGCTGGACGGGGCGCGACGGGCACGATCATGTGCTGACGGTGCTCGGACTCGGTGCCACGGTTCTGCAAGAGTGAAGGGGGGGCCCCCCGGCGGCTGGCCGGGCCCCCCTTTCGCGTCACCAGAAGAAATCGTGGATGACGTCGACGACATAACCATCGCGCATGTCGACGAGCAGCACGTCGTCGTAATAACGGATCCATCGATAGGGCCCATAGGCGGGAGGCAGGCGATACTGCCAGGGATCATCGATCCAGTAGCGCGAGCCCCAGAGCAGCGAATTCAGGGTGATGCCGATCGAATAGCGCCGATAGCCATAGTTCCAGCCATAGGGGACGTAATAGCGGCCTGGGCGATAGATATGCCGGTTGTATTCGCGGTAGCGCCGCCAGTCATAGCGCCGATCGTTGCGCCACTTGCGATTGTCCCAGCGCTGCCAGTCGCGGTCGCGATCGTTCCAGCGATTGCCGTCGCGGTCCCAGCGGCGGTCGTTGTTGCTCCAGCGCCGGTCGTTCCGGTCCCAGCGCCCGTCATTGTCGTTCCAGCGACGATCGCCGTTGCGGTTGTCGAGTCGGTCGTTCCGGTCCCAGCGTCCGTCATTGTCGTTCCAGCGGCGATTACCGTTGCGGTTGTCGAGCCGGTCGTCGCGGTCGCGGCGGTCGTCGCTGTCGTTCCAGCGGCCGTTGCGATCGCGATCGGCCTGGGTCCAGCGCCCGCCATTGCGATTGTTCCAGTCGCGCCGCGGTGGCGTGATCTGCACTGGCCGAGTCTGGACGGGGGTGGCCTGCACGGGGGCCGGTTGCGCATCGGGTCTGCGCGCGCGCCAGTTGCGGCCATTGTCGTAGCGCTGCTGGCCAGGGCCCCGCCGCGCTTCACCGCCGCTGCGATCCTGCGGCGCACCGTTCCAACCGCCGCGGTTCTGCGCACGCTGCGGCGAGGGGGTGGCGGGCGCCTCGCGGACGGTGCGCCGCTGTTCGCGCCATTGCTGGCGCGCTTCGGCGCGCGCGGCGGAGGCTGGCGCGCCCGCTTCATGCGCGCGGCCGCGCATCCCGCCTTCGCCCCGCTGGGCGAGCACGGGCGTCGCGGCGGTCGCCGCGAGCAGCGCGAGGATCAGATATTTCTTCATCTGCACATCACTCCAGGAGGCGGCGCAGTACGTCGCCATTGCCCGAGAAATGCGCCCGAAGCCCTGAGCCGTTGCTGAACCGAATCGACAGCCGCCAGACAGGTTTGCGGCGCACGGCAGCAGCATCAGCGCGGTTCCGGCTTGGGCGGCGGGCTGAGCGCGGGCACCTCCGCCGCGGCGTCGGTGGGCGAGATCCCCGGGGGCGGCGCCGCCGCGATATTCTCGCCACCTGCCGCGATGCGCGCGGCATGGCGGACGGCGCGGCGGATGCGCGGATAGGTGCCGCAGCGGCAGATATTGGTTATCGCCGCATCGATATCGGCGTCGGTCGGATTGGGGTTCTTTTCGAGCAGCACTGCCGCCGCCATGATCATGCCCGACTGACAGAAGCCGCACTGCGGGACATTCTCCGCGGCCCATGCCTGCTGGACCGCATGGCTGCGATCGCGCGAAAGTCCCTCGATCGTGGTGACGAAGCTGCCCTCGATCTCTGCGATCGTCACGCGGCAGCTCCGCCGCGCCTCGCCATCGATATCGACGGTGCACGCGCCGCAATCGCCGCGCCCGCAACCATATTTGGCGCCCGTCAGGTTGGAGGCGTCGCGAAGCGCCCAGAGCAGCGGGGTTTCGGGGTCCATCCGGTAATGAACGGGCTGATTGTTGACGGTGAAGCGAGTCATTGGCGCCACAGATAAAGGAAATATTGGCGGGAGGGGAGCCGCGATTACGCGCGCCCGCTGGCCCCCTGCGCTGTCCGGCCGGGTCGGCGGGCACGGCAAATCAGATGCTTGGCTCGGGATCGCCCAGTAAATCGTGAGACATCGAAAACTGCCGTGCGGCTTCACTGGTTAACGTATGTAAAACAAATTATTATCTCAATATTTATGCCGTTGACGGCGGCGTAAGGCAAATATAGCTATTTCGCTGTCATAGTATCTTGCGTAATTCTTAAGCGGGATATCGTCCTGCAATCACAAGAAAATTCGTCTTTTCGCGATCTATGTCGATTCGGATCTGGTGTTAACGGATCCGTGACAAGGTCGTTGTAAAAACTTGTATCGGTCACACGCGGCGTGAGCCGCGAATAGTTTAGGGGTCGCAAGTGAGCGTTGGGTCGCATTTGAGGTCTGCCAAGGGCATGGCCATTGTCGCCATGTGTGTCATGGCGTTGGTTTTTCTGGCGGTCAGGGCGGTCGGCGCCCAGTCGATCGCGGTCGGCGAGGCGGTCACCCTGACCGGCAAGTTTCGCGTGATGCAGAGCGATCTCGTCACGGGCGTCGGGCTCCAGAACTCGGGCGCGGCGGGCACGGTCATCGGCGGCCCGGTCAAGAAGGGCACACAAATCTGGTGGCAGGTCGATTTCGGCTCGGGCGCTGACGGCTGGGTGAACCAGTCTATGCTCAAGCTGGTGGGGGGCGGCACGACGCCGCCCCCGACGGCCACCGTCACGCTGAGCGCCTCGCCATCGTCGATTGCGGCGGGCGGGTCATCGACCTTGAGCTGGGGCGCATCGACGGGGGCTACCAACTGCACCGCGAGCGGCGACGGCCAGTTTTCGGGCGCAAAGGCGGCGAGCGGGTCGGTCGTGGTCAAGCCGGGCGCGAGCACGACCTACCGCGTCGAGTGCAGCTTCTCGGGCGCCAAGCAGGCAGCCACCGCGACGGTGAGCGTCAGCTCGAGTTCGGGCGGCGGCGGTGCGGCGGGTGCGTTCAGCAATCCCGATGACGGCGCGATCCCCGATCGGGCGCAGCATCCGGTCGC
>NZ_JBYSXE010000078.1:0-9638 GCF_058781925.1 Sphingobium sp. FW306-1B-F04DB
TTGCGACCTATCCGAACAACAAGTTCGATGTCTTTCAGTCCGGCGCGACTGCCCCGCGCATGGGCAAGGGCCATCTCCTCATCCCCTATAACACGGCATCAGCGGGCGATGTTGGTGCGCTCAACTACAACACATCGACGGGCAGGTTTACCGGCAACACCACGGCAGGCGGTGCGCGAAACTTCCTGCAGACGCCAGCGCAGGAGAATATTGACGCCAGCGGCTTCGCGATCCTGAACATCCAGCGCTTGTTCCTGCAGACCGGCAATGGCGATCCAGGTTCGCCCGCAGCGGGGTCACAGCTTCAATTCGTCGATAGCGCGGACGGCAACCTCTATCTGCGTACTTCGGGCGGGGTGAAGCGCATGATCCAGCGGGCAGCGGCAATCCAGACCGTCACCGGTTCACGCGGTGGCAACGCGGCGCTTGCTTCCCTGCTCACTGCCCTCGCGGTCGAGGGGATCATCGTGGACGGGACGACCGCGTGAGCTGGCTAGATCGGCCTTGTACGCTGGACGTGGCCATCAACCTCGTTCAGCCCATCCCTGTAGCCGCGGCTATACCCGACCATGGCGCAAAGCACCGCGACGGGAATCACCAGAAAGGTGGTGAGATAGCTGATTCCGGCGAGCGATACGACGCCGGCAATGGCGAGTGCTGTTTTCATTTCAGTCCTCGGTTCATGTTCGTGAAAAACAGGGCGAGCAGCGGCGCCAACACGATCAGCCCGATAATGAGAGACAGCAGCAACTGCTTGCGCGCGCGATTTCGATGGTTTCCCATCATCCCACCCAGAACAAGGCGGCAAACAGCACGACGTTCACTGAAACGATGCGGAGCGCGAACAGGCGCTGGTTCGCGTATATCCACTTATCCATCGTGTAACCTCTCCCCCCACGGCGCCTCCATGCCCCACAATCGAAGCGCCCGCAACCCCCTCAAAGGAAACAACATGCAGGCTCCAGCATGAAGCTCGAACATGCGAGCAAGCACGCCGATGTGCGCTCGCGGGCGAGAGGGCTGCCGTCCACGGGGGCTTGGAATTGAACCATGAACACCATCACACATGAGGGGCGCGTAATGCCGGACATAGACTATTTGGGGGCCGACGGGGGGCGTCTGGCTGTATCGTTCGCGGCGGGGTGTGTCGCCGCCTTCACCTTTCTCTGTCTGATCGGGCGCTGGCTCTGGGGGGTCATTGGCAAGGTCAAGGATGACGAAATCTCGCGCCTGAAGGACGCGATGGAAGAAGACCGGGAGCGCTGCACGAGCATGGAAACGCGCCTGGTCCAGCGCATCCAGACCCTTGAGGGCTTTATCCTGTCAATGGCGCCGGGGAATCTCAGGCAGGATTTCCAGCGGGTGATCTCGGAACAGCGGATCGAAGAAGACCTGCAGCATGGAAAGGTGGCGCCATGACCTTCTCCAAGCGCATCTTCTTCGACGAGGTCAGGGGCGGCATTCTCGGCCCGACGCTCGATCCGGGCGAGGTCGACGGCTGCGACCGTATCATCGATGCCTTCGCCGAGGGCTCGCTTGCCCAGTGCGCCTATGCGCTGGCGACGGCCTATCACGAAACCGCCGGCACGATGCAGCCGATCAAAGAATATGGCAGCGCGAACTATTTCAGGCGCCGCTATGACATTCAGGGCGAGAATCCGGCTCTGGCGCGTCGGCTCGGCAACACCGTCCCCGGCGATGGCGTGAACTTCGCGGGGCGCGGTTACGTCCAGCTCACCGGGCGCACCAACTACGCCAAGGCGCATCAGAAGCTCGGGGTTCCCCTGATCGGCAATCCTGATCTCGCCATGCAAGCCGAGGTTGCGGCGCTCATCATGCGCGACGGCATGAACGAGGGCTGGTTCACCACCAAGCGGCTCAGCGACTATCTCCCGATTGCGGGGCTCGGCGGCCGGGCGCAGTTCAAGCAGGCGCGCCGGATCATCAACGGCATGGATCGCGCGGACATGATCGCGGGCTATGCGCTGCGGTTTCAGGATGCACTCGCCAAAGGGGGCTGGTGATGACCGAGCGCCACAGCATCATCGCATTCTGCTCCACGCTGGTTGCCATCCTCTATCTGGTGACGATCGCGGCGGTGCTCGCCTTCTATGAGAAATACACGGAAGCGCTTGGGCTTGGCGGTGCGGCGACCGGGCTGATCGGCGTGCTCGGCACGTTCCGCCCTCGGGCATCCGTCTCGCAGGCCGCGGCGAATCAAGGAGCAAGCGAATGATCGAAGACGCCGAACTGCGCGACAGGCTTCTGTGGTGGGGCTTCGTCGTGCTGCTCGCTGTGATCCTTGGACTGGCCGCCTATGGAGCTTGGGAAATCATCACATAAAGGAACCTTTATATGAAACACGTAGCACTCGTTATCGCCGCAGCCCTGATGCTGCCATCCTGCGCCACAATGGGGACTGACGCCCCGGCGCCGCTCGCTCAGACGGTTATCGACGAAAAGGGCGTCAGGCTGTCCTTCCTCGCCCTCGATGGCCTCGCCACCGCCTCCAAGGCGCTTGTGGCGTCTGGCGTGATCAAGCCTGGCAGTCCGCGCGCGCTTGCCATTGCTGGCGGCCTCGAAAAGACGCTGGCGTTCCTGCAGGCGGCATCGACCGCACAGAAGGCCGGCAACACCGCCGACTACGCCGTGGCGATGAACCACGCCCTGACATCCTATGAGCAGGTGAAAGTCGCGCTCGCTCTTTGAAAGGAATCGACATGACCGATTTTTCCAGACTGGTGACAGGCATCCTCGCCGTGGCTGAGAAAGTCGCCCCGATGGTGTTCCCGCAGGCCGGTGTCGCGATCGAGGTGGGCAAGGCGCTGGCCGATCTCTTCGATGAGGCAAAGGCGACTGTGGCCGCTGATCCTGACGAAGTTGCGCGCCTTGAAGCAGGACGTGAGGCATTCGAGGCGCGGGTCGCTGCAAATGTCGGCGGGGCGGCGGACGCGCTTCGGGGTCACTAAGCAGAACGGCGGCAACCGAAGTCACCGCCGTTCGCTCAAGCGCTTCACACGCCCGATGATGCTGTCACCATCGCCCGCGGCGGTCAACGCCATTTCCTACAGCGCCCGTAAAGCGCATCCTCTCCCCATGTCCGACGAGTCGAACGCCTGCCACGCTGCCGCCTTCCACCTCCTACGCTCCCTGGGAAAGCACAAGGACGACAAGGGCTCTGAAGCAGTAGAGCAATCCCTTCGGGTGGCATTAGCGCTCAAAGGGGCTCGCGAGATGGGGCGGTACTGGGTGCTGGATCGGGAGACGGGCAAGCTGGTTCGCGGCTAAAGGTCCAAATTCTTGGCCTCGATCTCTGCCAACAGCGCCTCAGCTTCCTCGCCTTCACCATCGGTCGCGAGATAGGCTGCGATCAGTTCGTCATCGGTGAGGGTGGTGGGGTTGGTCATACAGCGACATGTCTCCCTTCGCCGCGTTCGTTCATAACGAGGTGGATCTCGTCCCAAAGATACTCGAAGCGGCCTGAGTTGTCGTCCCACATATACTTAAGCTACGCGGTCGTAAGCCCACGGACACGCGCAAGGCAATGCTCGTCGCACGGTATATTGGGAATGAGTTGGATGATCTCTGCGGCCATCACCCCTCTCCCTTCCGAGCGCGTATGGCATAGCGCCACGGCATGTCTCTTCCGAAATAGCTGAGGGCACATTTCCACGCGCCCGATCCGACGATCAGCGGCCTGATCCTTCCGTCCTTCTCAGTGATTTCGACGCGCTCGCCATAATTCGGGCATTGCTGGCTATGGCGAACCCAAGGATTTTCGATCTTCTCCAACGCCTCCCGCAAGCGCGCTATCTCCCGTGTTTGGGCTTCGATGACCTCTTCTGCGCACTCGATCGCATCATCAATGTCATCGTTGCTGCGCTTGCTGTTGGGCTGCGAGCGGAGGTAGCGCAGCCTCCCCACCAGCCCGTCAGCGTCCTCCCCCTTGGATTCACCCCGCTGAATAGCATCTTCGATCAGCTTGCGAGTGCGTTCCGCAGATTCTTCAGCCCATCGCTGCCGGTCTGCTTCTGACGGGCCGAGGGGTGTGTTGCTCCAATCGCTCATTCCCCCTCCCCCTTGGGTTCAAGCGCAAGGATGGCGTCGGCTAAAGCTTCGTAATCGAACGGGCGTGCGAGTTCGACAGCCCAGTAAATGTCACCAGATGCATCCTCAATGATCCGCGCTATCTGCTCTCTGCGTGTGGTCATGACTTGGCGCTCTCCATAAAGGACATTCTGAATTTCAGGATTTGGGACTTGATCCGCAGCGCTTCTGCCGCATCCGTGTCAATATCCTCGTCAGCCAGTATCTCGGCCCATGTTGTGAGCGTTTCCTCCGCCTGAATAAGAATAGCCTCGTCTGGAAGCTTGTGGCTCATTCCTCCTGCTCCTTGCTCTTGAGGGCGCGGTCGTCCATCTGCTCGCGCGTCTCGAATTGCGGATGGCCGAGCCGCAGCTGCCACTCTTTCTCCCAATGTCGCAGGTTGAAGCTGTCGAACTGAATGTCGCGGCGGCAGTCATCGCAATACCATCGATCCATGCCGTGGTTGAACCAGTTGGCAGGCTCGGCCTGACACGACTGCCGGTTGCAGGCGCCGCCCTCGTGCCCCTTGTTGGGCTTGCAGGGCGCATCGAGCGGGAGGTCTCCGAATGCCATTATGCCTTCTCCTGCTTGAGGGCGCGGCGAAGGATGATTTCCAGTTCCTCCACCGTAACTTTCAGCAAGTCAGGCTCATCGTCCGCATGGTCGTCGGGAAGCTCGCACACGTCCTGAATGATTTGCGCAATCACGCTGTCGCGCTCATCGGCCTTGGGTGACGATTGCAGTTCGCGGAGTTCGTGCGCCAAGTTTCGTATCGTTTCAGCGGGGCTTGTCCCGAGCCATCCAGCTTCATCACGAGCCAGCATGGCCTCTTCAAACTCACGCCTGTAATCAACCGGCTCATCATCCTTGGGCATGAAGGCATCGAGCGCGTAACGAGCCTTAAGCGCCCCATGCACGCGAAATTCGACGTGGCTCATGTCCTGATTGTCAGCGTGATAGTCGATCCATTCGAGCGCTTCCCGCACCTCATCGGCCTTGGGTGCTGGCTCGGATGCGAGCATTTCGAGCAATTCTTTGACTTCCGGCAACAACCGCACATATTCCAGCTCGCGTTCGCGTAAGTCGCCAAGCTGTTCAACGAGTTCCCGGAGCCGATCCCCACTCGACGCTGGCGGCTGTGCGAGGGCGGTTCTAAGGCCGGAGCATTCATTGGGTGAGCGACATTCCTGCGCTCGCTCGCAATGAGTCGACGGGCAATGCTTCCACGTTCCGAGCGCGTTCAACGTTTCCACGGCCCGCTCTGTGCACCATTTCTGGCAGGACGATCCGGGGTAGTCGTTGCCAACGGTCAGTAAATCTGATGCCGCTTTTGCCAGCGCCTGTTTGATCGGGTCGGTTGTCATGGCTTCACCTCTGTCAGATATTCGCTTTCGGCCCTACGCGGTCTCGGATCGCGATATTTGTGGATTTTACACACCTGCTGCGGAAGCAGGATTGACGGGTGCGCCTTGGGCAGCTTCTCCACGCATACCGGGCAGGGCACGCCGAACTTGGCTCTCGCCTTCCTGCGTTCCTCGCGAATGTCTCGGCACATGTCACCATAGTCGCTCATCCCTCAGTCCTTCTGCTGCGGTGGGGTTGGGGTCGGCATCCAGTGGGTGGGCCAGCCAATTTCCCCGTGAATGTCCTCTTGGCCGTCGATCTGCCAAGGCTCATCACTCAGGCCCGACCAGCTTGCGGTAACAGGGTAAATTACATCGCCACCCGCGACCAAGACGGTCTCCTGTGTTGGCGCGCTCTCTATCGGTTGCCAATCCTCGACAGCGGGGCGGGAGATGGCGGCTTCCTCAATAACATCAAGACAATTGATTGCTGCCGTTCGATCAACCTCGCATTTAAACGAGGCAATGCCGATGAAATGCCGGAGGTTCCTGCGGGCCACGTCGACTAATCTGTCATCCCCCGCGCTTGCTATGGGCTGGGAGAGGGCGGGACGACGGTTCCATGCGGCGAGGGTAAAGAACCTGTCCGTAAGACAGCAGTGCCTGTCATATGGTGGATGGTGAATGATTGGCGTTGTCGGGCTAGGGGCGTGTTCAACGGCATTCCCGCAGAAGGGGCACGAAGCCAGCGCCTCGGCCTGTGTGGTGGGGTGGGTCATGACTTTCCTTTCAGGTGATCGCCGCGTTCGATGGCGTCTGCCAGTTCGCAGCACAGCAATTGCCCGTCGCGCTTGAATGGATCTCCGAAGAACGCGAGAATTGACGGCGTGACGAACTCACCGGCCAGATGGCGCAACCATGCCACGATTGCCTCTCGCTCATCCTGCTCTACGGGCAGGGAGGGTTTATTGGTCATGCGAATTCACCCTGATTTGCGGCCAACGGGTCGTGCACAGTCTTTGCTGAGGCGTCGTATTGTGAGAACGGAACAGTCTTCCAGAATCTGCCATTCGCCCAGCGCTGCACCTGTTTCAGCAGCCGTTCGGTCCAGTCGTGACGGACCCAAGGCTCTTTGTGCAGCGCGTTCAGCTTCATGATCGGCTGAACGTAGGGCTCTCCGCCCCAATCGATGACACGCTGAATGCGCTCCATGCTCTCCGCGAACGGCTCGTGACCGATCATCACATAGGCCTGGATCTTGCGCTGGCCGACGCCGCGCTGACGCAGCATTCCGATGACTCGCTGCACGTCGTCAGTCTCGTGCGATTCATCCAGACCAAAGCGCCAAGGCCCGCGGTTGATCGGGCGCCAGCGTTCGAACACCTCTTCATCGAATGTTTTTGGCTCGAATCCACTGTTTGCGTCGAGAAGCGGGACGCCTGCGGCGACGTAGCGATCGACAATGTGTTGCTGATAGTCGGCTGGGAGCGCGGACAGATTGTTGTCGGTGAGCACCGGGCGCGGCGTGAAGTCAGGCAGCAGTGTGAAGGTCTTTCCCTCCATTGCTGGCACGATGCAGAAGAAGCACCCGACCGGACATCCTTCGCTTGCCTTAGTCGCCATCGGGTTGTGGCGGGCCAATGCATCGGGGATGCTTCCGCCTATCTCTGCAACGTCAGCCAAGTAGTGCTTGCGAGTGAACACGCCGGGGCCTCCGGCGCGGACCTTGTAGCCCTGCGCCTTATACCAGCACGCGCGCGAATAGGCCTCGTCGAGCTTCCACGTGAACGCGATCGACAGATAGGCCGTGTCTTCATCGGTCCATTCGGCGAGCCCGTTTGACCATGCGCCAAGCGAAAAGCGCCTTGCTGCATCACTTTGCATCGGTCTTTTCCTTGTTGAGGGTGGAGAGGCGCTGATTGGCCAAAAACATCGCGCGCTTCGTGATCCGCGCGTCGGTCTGCCGGCGCTGAAGCTCGGCCTTGATAATCTTGGGGTCGGCGTAAAATTCGTCCCCGATGCGCGAGAACCATTCCGAGCCCCCGCCCAGATGGTCAACGATGACCTTGCTCAGATCACGCAGCCGCTGCTCCAGAGCCGCCTCCACGAGACGTTCTCTGGTGGTCATTCCTCACTCCATTCGCGATCATCGATAACGGCCTCAGACCAAGGCATGACCCCAGCAGCCATCAATTCAGCGCGGATTTCCGGCGTGTCTGGGATATATTTGTAGGCGTAGCTGTCACCGAGCCCGCCGCCCCATGTCTGCTTTTGAAGGCGTTCGCGAAGTTCGTCATTGCCTTCGAAACACAAGCCTGTCGTACTTCCGTAGTCGTGCACAGTTTCCCGGAAGAAAGCGCCGCTCCTCCACAGCTTTTCGCGCAGGACTGACTTCGGGTCGACCTTCGTGATCTTGCCTGATTTCCGTTCTCTCCAGACCATGTTTCCATTGCGATTTATGACATCGAGCACAGTTTTGCGGGGCAGTCCGGATGTGCCTGCCACTTCGGCAATGCTGGTCGAATCCTTAAAGGCGAGCAGCGCCCGCAAGGTGTTGAGCACTGGAGTTTCTTTCCCAGTCATCAAAACAACTCCCCCTGTACCTTGCATTGCTGTGCCCTGCGGCGTGCGTTCGCTGCCCATTGCAGGAGCGTGCGGGCGAAATCCGGTTGCCTGTCCCGGCGAGCCTGTGCCTCACGGAGATAGACCCGGGCGCAGTGCAGATTCATGGCGCGGTCGGACATCATTCCTCCTCCTGAGAGGGGGAAGGGGTGGCTGTCCACTCCACGAATATTCCTTCCAGCTCGCGCGCCAGTTCGATCCGCGCAGCGTCGGGCAGTTGCTCTGCGATGGCAGCGGCGAGCCCTTCACCGCGGCCGAGGTCGTAAAGAAGTTCGGTGTGGTCGAACGTCTCGCAGGCACGCTCAAGGCGCGCTTTGAGGTGCAGGGCGCAGTCACCGGAGGGAAACCACGCCCGCACCTTCCAAGTGTGCCCGTGCAGCACGCCATCTGCGCCACGATGGGCAGCGCAGATGTGTGTCGAGACGCCAGTTTTAATCATGCTGCGCCGGATAGCTTGCGGGGTCCGCGAGCGCGTCGCGAAGGTCCGAAGCCATCTGCGGGTTGTCGGACTGCACGCTATCGGCATAGGCGTTGATTGCCGCGAGTGCGTGCGGGTCAGAGCCCGAATAATCCAGCACCAGATACCGGGCTTCGGGCCGGATCGGTTTGCCGTCCGTGCGTGTGACGCGGAATCGATCTTCGAACCCGCCTTGGTTGTAACGACTGCTCATGCTGCTTTCCTTCCAGTGTATCGGCGTAGGCCCGTCGCCCCCGCCACTTGTCGCCCCACATTTCGTCCATGGGGGAATCGTACCGCCACCCGTTCTGAGCGAGGCTCGTACTGTCGGCGCTGGCGAAACGGGTAGTCGCGAGCGACCGCGACACCTCGCATCATGTGAATTGGGGGCCAGCGGTTGCCGAACAGAGAGGCAACTTCGTCCATGCGGCGACGATAGGCATCACAGCCCACGGCCTCCTGCTCAGGTCGGATTTTCTTCGTTGCAGGATCAAACTCGCCGACCCATCCAAGGCACACGCGGCTATAGCGTTCGCAGAGCCGGGCCAATCGCTCGATTGGGCCATCCATGTGCCACAGCGGCGCCCCACGCTGACCGAAAGGCCATTCCCTCAACAGTGCGTCGTTGAGCTGGGACGGTGCTCCGGGCGCATCCGGGATCACGGCCCACCGGCCCGGATGAAACAGGCGTGGTTCCAACCACTGGTAGAACGGCGTCCAATCCTCACGGATGAACCATTCTTCACCCCTCTTAAGCGCGGCCTGCCATTCGGAATATGCCCCGTTGTCGAGCATGATCCACGGCGCGACGGCTTCGACCGCTTTCACGTGATCGGGTCGATAGAAACTGACGCAGACCGCGCGACCGGGCAGCACTGCCTCAAGCGCGGCACGGGGCGTCATCGGCGTGCCGTGATAGATGACCGCGCCCACCTCCCCACCGGTCTCAGACATGGGGATGACTCCCGGTGAGGCGGGCTTGGTTCCGACTGGTTCCGAATCTAGCCCATGTTCCGCCGATGTTCCGCGTTTCGGCGGCCTCGAAATGGCCGTTTTTCGCGGTTTTCTGCAGATCGGCGTACAATGGCATTGTAGAGGTCAGGGGTTCGATCCCCCTCGGCTCCACCATC